>NC_014934.1:3055220-3360742 GCF_000186265.1 Cellulophaga algicola DSM 14237 | reverse complement strand
AGAGATCGATTTTTTAGCGTACATCAAAAAACGATTTGCCCGAATTTATCCTGTATACTTTTTAGCTTTAATTTTAGTATTAGCATTCAAAATTTATTATCATAAAGAGAGCGAACTCGGTAATCTATTTTTAAACCTGACTATGCTTCAGAGTTGGATTCCTGGAAAAGCTTTATCTTTTAATTATCCTGCTTGGTCCTTGGCTGTAGAATTCTTTTTTTACGCACTTTTTCCTTATGTATTCAATACTTATTATTCAAAAATATCTTTTAAGAAATTAATCATCCCAATAGTAAGCATCTTTAGTATCAGTCAGCTTCTATTTCATTGGGGTATTTACTCAGAGTATTACGAAGGGTATCCTTCTAAATTTCATGATTTCTTATTCTATTTTCCACCTATGCATTTGGCGGAATTTTTAATCGGAAACTTAGCTGGTTTATACTTTATAAAAGTGTTTTTAAACAAAAGGAAAAATTATGATCTAGTAATCATGCTACTCTTATGCCTAGTTCCTTTAGCCATATATTATAACTCAACATTAAACTTTCACAATGGGCTATTGGCTATTCTATTTATTCCATTAATTTTATTAATTAGTGCTAATACAGGTTTTATTACTACTTTTTCAAAATACAAACCTCTGGTTTTTTTAGGGGAAATAAGTTATGGCATCTATATTTTGCAGAGCCCCATTTTTGCCTGGACCAAAGCATTCTTAAAAGACAACCAAATTACTAACGAGACGAGTAAATTTTATATAGCAACTTTAGTCTTAATTTTATGTTCTGCTCTTTGTTTTATTTATATAGAAACACCTTTACGTAAAATTCTTAAAAAAATATAATCTGATGAAAAAATTGATATTACTTTTTGCCTTAATTTTATTTTCTAATAGCGCTGTTGGACAAGAAATACGAAAGGAAAGCTTATTTGAAGGGACGTATAATGATAAGCCTATTCAAATATACATTCAATCTTTTATGCAAGAGTGTACTGCCGTAATCTATTATAAGAGTATTGTACGTTTTCTTGACGCTGATAGAGATGAATCGCAATGGAGAAAATTTGAAGTTTACGCCAATGACAATAATGGCTTCTTATTAGTCGACGATTACTGGAACTCTGGAAGGTATACCAACTACATGTTCATTGAACAACATGGCGCTATATTCAAAGGATTTATAAAGAATGAAAAAGAAGCCCAAAAGAATATAACTTTAGAACGGGATACAACTATAACAGACTTTTCTGAGTTTAGACAAGAAGTTCAGAACTACGAAGACACGGATGACTGTTAATCGCATTCATAACATAAAATAACAACTCACAAACTCCAATTTAAAAGAAAATGAATTTTTACAGCCTCAACAAAAAAGCCCCAAACGTAAGTTTTAAAGACGCAGTAATTAAAGGAATTGCTCCAGATCGTGGCTTATATTTTCCAGAAAAAATAACGCCACTACCTAATGATTTTTTCGAAAATATAGCAAATTTATCACCTATTGAAATCGCGCAAAAAGCCATAAAACAATTTGTCTCTGATGATATTGATGATGATAAACTAAAAACTATACTAGAAGACGTTTTAAATTTTGATTTTCCTGTAGTAGAAATCAATAAAAATATTGGAACCTTGGAGTTATTCCATGGTCCTACTTTGGCATTTAAAGATGTTGGCGCAGGTTTTATGGCAAGATGTCTAGGGTATTTTTCAGAAGGAAGTAACACCGAAGTAACCGTACTTGTGGCAACTTCTGGAGATACTGGTGGTGCAGTTGCTAATGGTTTCTTAGGTGTAGCAGGCGTAAAAGTAGTAATCTTATACCCTACAGGGAAAGTGAGTGATATTCAAGAAAAACAACTAACTACTTTAGGCCAGAATATTACGGCTTTAGAAGTAGAAGGTACTTTTGATGATTGCCAAACGATGGTAAAAACGGCATTTCTAGATGAAGATATTACTTCTGTAAAACAATTAACATCGGCAAATTCTATTAATGTAGCCCGTTGGTTGCCTCAGCTTTTCTATTTCTTATTTGCTTACAAACAAGCCAAATCGCAGGGTAAGGAAATTGTATTTTCTATTCCTAGTGGTAATTTTGGTAATATTTGCGCAGGTATTGTAGCACAACAATTAGGGATGCCTGTGAAGCATTTTATAGCATCTACCAATGTAAATGATGTAGTCCCTAGATTTATGAATACGAAGAGTTATGACCCAAAACCTTCAATAGCGACTATTTCAAATGCTATGGATGTAGGTGATCCTAGTAATTTCATTAGAATAAGGCACATCTATAATGATGATTTTGATACCATTGCTAAAAATATATCTTCTTATGCATTTACTGATGAACAAACTAAAGAAGCCATGTTGGAATTGTACAATGACTACAATTACGTTGCAGATCCGCATGGCGCTGTTGGGTATTTAGGCCTTAAAAAATATCAAGAAACGAATCCTGACACCTACGGCATTTTCTTAGAAACAGCGCATCCTGTTAAGTTTTTAGATATTGTAGAAGATACCATAAAAGAGAATCTAGATATCCCTAAAAAGATTATCAAACAGATGAATAAAAAGAAAAAATCTATTAAGATTTCAACCTATGATGAGCTGAAAAAATTTCTGATAGATTAATTTACACAAATTTCAATAAAAAAGGGTATTCATACGACATGAATACCCTTTATTGCTATCAACTAAATAACAAAAAATTATCATTTTTCTAAAGGTGCTTTGCAAAGAAGTCATAAACAACAACTTCTCCATAATTTAAAGGATCATCGGTATCACTACCTTCTTTTTCAGAATTACTTTGCGTATAGTTCCCAATTTTGAAATAAGACTGGTCATAATCTAAATCCATTAGCACAGCATTGCTTTCATCTAAAACAAGGTATTGTGTGGCAGTACCATTTTCATAGTTTGCCTTTAAATCACCATCTTCACTATAGTAACAGTAATGCTTACCATCTTTAACTTCGAAAATTACTTCGTGGCTTGTTCCTAACGTATAATCTGTTTTAATCGTTAAGTCACTTCTAAGTACTCCTCCGTTAAAGCTTAAAAACAAATGAGAACCTTCTAATCTTAAGACCATAGCATCATCAATCCCCGCTTCTTTATCGCCATGAATTTGAGTTCCTACCACATGACTTTTGTTTATAGGTAAATGCGTAAACGCTTGTTTTACATAAACTACATGGGTCCCTGTGGTTGTCCAGTAAATATCAGCTGTACCATCTTCTGTTCGCTCTCTAAGTTCTGAGCGTATATAGGTAGAATTTGTTGTAGTATTATTAGTGCTTCTAATTGGTGCTTTAAATACAATTCCGTTTTTATCATCATTCACATAAAAATACTCGTTGTTGTCCTCATCGCAAAGCGTTTTATCTTCTGCTCCATCAGGATACGTAATTTTCCATTGCGCACAATTAGCCATTAAGTCTGCTGGAATTTTCGCAGTTCCACTCGTTTCTTCAGGAGTAGTATCATCTTCTGGAACTATTGGATCTTCAGGTGTATCTACTTCTTCTTCCGGAGTTTCCATTTCTTCAGCTGCAGTAGTATCTTCTTCTAATGGACTTCCTTTATCTGAGCAATTCAAATTTGCTCCTAAGATTGCAATAGCTATAAAAAATTTAAAAAAAGTAAGACCTAAGCTTTTCAACATAATTAGAATTTAAAAATTTGATTCCTGGTCAACCAAATTGGTTTACCAATTACAAATATCGTAAATTATTAGCAATTATTATACTTGAAGCTCATTATTTCGTTAAATGGCTTCATCATTAACAAAATACAGGGTGAAAAAAAGGGCATTCACATTTCTGCGAATACCCTTTAATGTTGACTAACTAACTCAATAAATTTAAAAACTGTTATTTAATCATGATCTACGAAAAAGTCATAAACCACTACCTCACCATAATTGTTAGAGTTTCCAGTAGAACTACCTTCTTCCTCGGCATTACTTTGTGTGTAATTTCCAATCTTGAAATATGATTGATCATAATCAATATCCATCAATACACTATTACTACCATCTTTAACTAAATATGAGGAAGCTGTACCATTAAGATATTTACTTCTTAAATCTCCATTTTCACTGTAATAGCAATAATGTTTACCGTTTTTAACTTCAAAAATTACTTCATGAACGGTACCTAAACTATAGTTAGATTTTACCGTTACATCACTTCTAAGTTTATTACCGTTAAAACTTAAAAATAATTTAGAACCTTCTAAACGTAAAACCATTGCATCATCAATACCTGCAGCTTTATCACCATGGATTTGAGTAGCTACCAAATGATTTTTCTCGATAGGCAAATGTGTGATTGCTTGTTTTACATACACTACGTGCGTACCATCTGTAGTCCAGTAGATATCAGATTTACCATCTTCCGTTCTTTCTCTAAGTTCAGATCTTACATAATCAGAATTAGGAGTAGTTCCGTTATTACTACGAATTGGAGCTCTAAAAACCATCCCATTCTTTGCACTATTTACAAAGAAATATTCGTTGTTATCTTCACCACAAAGCGTTTTATCTTCTTCTCCGTCAGGATACGTGATTTTCCACTGGTTACAGTTGCTCATTAAATCTGAAGGAATAGAAGCATTACCTGTTGGTGGGTTTGTTGTACCACCGCCTCCATCACTTTCACCACTAAATACTTGAACTTCTGCTAATGACAATGCATTTGTGCCTTTTAATTTAATACGCACTCTAGATCCTGTTACGCCACCAGTACTCACAATTGTTGAAGGACTTGGGGTACTTGTAATTGTTTTTTTATAAACTTCTGTCCCCGCATCATTATATACAAAAACATCAAAATTACTTAATCGTGAAGAACAACAATCTGTTCTATTCCAAATTACAATATCGCCTATTGTATAATCATTACCTAAACGAACTTGCCACCAAGGTGAAGCTGAGTTTGAGGTGTGTGTTACACTTCCTTGATTCCATACCCCTGAGGTATTACCATCAATTGCTAAACCAGCAAGACCTGAGTTAGAAGAATAGTTAGAAGATTGCTCTGCTGTTTTACCAAGAGCAAGATTATCACTTTCGGTAGCTTGACTTACACTTACTGGCGTAATTTTAATCCAGTTAATGTTCCATCCGCCACCTGTGGCAAGTAATTTTAATGTACTTGTCCCTGCAGATAAATTCACTGTTTTAGAAGTAGTAATCCAAGTTTGGTATCCACCTGTAGCTGTTTTATTTACATTAGATAATTTTGTATTGCCTTGGTAAAAATCAAATTTAGACGCATTTGACTTAGAAGCAACTCTAAATTCAAATTTATAGCTTCCTGAAGCTGGTACCGTAAGTGCATATTCTAGATAATCTCCTGAGTCTATCCATCCAACATTACTACCTCCTCCACTATCTGAAGTTGATTCGGTTTTGATTCCCTTCATACCATCAAAGTTTTCTGCCTGAATGGTCTGCGCGTTAGTCGATGAAATAGTTACATTAGGTGACACTAATAAATTTTCATCGGAAAGATCGTTTTCAGCGCAATTAAAAGCCAAGGCTAAAATTGGCACTGTTAGAAGTCTTAAAACTGTTTTTGACTTCATCAATTTTTGTGTGTTTTTCATAATACTTAAGTTGAGTGTTTCAATTGGTGATTTAATTGGTAATTCAATTTGGATTACCAATTTGGTTGACCAATTATAGAGATGAAAAACTATAATTCCAAATAAATTGTCATTTAATCGATGAAATGACGCTTTTTGTCCGATTATTTTATCTAATTGATAATTACTCATTTAATAAAGTCGACGTCTTAAGTAAATATTCCCTTTGAATAAGGGAACATTTCTAACATATTTTCAATAATTTTGAACGACTAAATAATTTAAAAATGAAAAACACCGCATTAACAGAAATACACAAAGAACTAGGCGCTAAACTTGTACCTTTTGCAGGCTATAATATGCCTGTATCTTATGAAGGCGTAACTATTGAACATGAAACGGTAAGAACAGGTGTTGGTGTTTTTGATGTGTCTCATATGGGCGAGTTTTTAATCAGTGGACCAAATGCCATTTCATTAATTCAAAAAGTAAGTTCTAATGATGCCTCCAAGCTAGCTGTTGGCAAAGCGCAATACAGTTGTATGCCAAATGAAACTGGCGGTATCGTTGATGATTTAATTATTTATCAAATAAAAGAGGAGCAATACCTATTGGTAGTAAATGCTTCTAATATTGAAAAAGACTGGAACCATATCTCAAAATACAATAAGGATATTAATGCAGATATGCGTAACTTATCTGAAGACTATTCCCTATTGGCTATTCAAGGGCCAAAAGCCGTTGAAGCCATGCAATCTCTTACTTCAGTAGATTTATCTGCTATTAAATTTTACACTTTTGAAGTAGCACCGTTTGCAGGTATAGACAATGTGATTATATCAGCAACAGGGTATACGGGTTCTGGAGGTTTTGAAATCTATTGTAAAAATACAGAAGTAGCACAAATTTGGACTAAAGTATTTGAGGCTGGAAAAGATTTCGGGATTAAACCTATTGGATTAGCCGCTAGAGATACCTTGCGTTTAGAAATGGGCTATTGTTTGTATGGTAATGATATTAATGATACCACATCGCCAATTGAAGCAGGCTTAGGTTGGGTAACTAAATTCACAAAAGACTTTGTAAATAGCGAGAACTTAGCTAAAGAAAAAGCAGAAGGTTCTGCTAGAAAACTTATTGCTTTTGAGTTAGACGAAAGAGGCATTCCGCGTCATGATTATGAGATAGTAAATGCAAATGGTGAAAAAATTGGTATTGTAACCTCTGGCACCATGTCTCCTTCTATGAATAAGGGTATTGGGTTAGGTTATGTACCTAAAGCCGTAAGCGCTGTAGGCGAAAAAATTTATATCCAAATTCGCAAAAAAGCAATTCCTGCAACCATAGTTAAATTACCCTTTTATAAAAATTAATGATTAACTACCCCGATATACTTCACAACATACAACTTGAAATTAATAAAGTTTCTGAGCGAGGGCAAGTAGCTAGGTATATTCCTGAGCTCTCCAAAATAGATCCTCATAAATTTGGCATGCATATTATAGATGCTAACCGAAATGAATTTTCTGTGGGCGATTCTGAAGAAGCTTTTTCTATCCAAAGTATTTCTAAAGTATTATCCCTTAGTCAGGCAATTGGCCTTATCGGAGAAGAGCTTTGGACTCGTGTTGATGTAGAGCCATCGGGAGACCCTTTTAATCATTTATCATTACTAGAACAAGAAAACGGTATCCCAAGAAATCCCTTAATAAATGCAGGGGCTATTGTTGTTGCAGATATACTCGTATCTAAACTAAAAAATCCTAAAGAGGACTTTTTAACATATATTCAAGATATATCAGGAGATAAAAGCATTAATTTTGATGCTGATGTTGCTGCCTCTGAAAAGGAAACAGGATTTAGAAATTATGCGGCCGCCAATCTCTTAAAATCTTACGGAAATTTACATAACGATGTAGATACTGTGCTTGATTTTTATTTTCACCAATGTTCTTTAGCGCTAAACTGCAAGCAGCTTACCAAGCTATTTTTCGTATTTATGAATCGCGGAAAATGTTTGCAAAACAACACTTATTTAACCACCAGCCAAGTAAAACGAATTAATGCATTAATGCTAACATGCGGCTTTTATGATGAAGCCGGAGAATTTGCTTTTGAAGTAGGTCTACCTGGTAAAAGTGGTGTAGGCGGAGGAATTGTAGCGCTTTTGCCCAATAATTATTGTGTAGCTACATGGTCTCCAGGACTAAATAAAAAAGGAAACTCTAAATTAGGCATGTTAGCATTAGAAATGCTAACTACTGCTACAAAGCAGTCAATTTTTTAAAAGGTGGATAAAAAGAAAATTCTTATTCTTGGAGCCAGTGGCTTTATAGGTAATGCTATTTATAAAGAGTTATGCAACTACTTTAATACGTATGGCACCTATTTTACTGCGCGTAAAGGTTTTGATAAAAATAAACAGTTCTACAGCTATAATTTAGAAGAAGACGATATTCATGAAATTTTAGATTTGGTACAGCCAGATATTATAATTTCTGCTTTACGTGGCAGTTTTACGGCGCAAATTATTGCCCATGAGCACTTAGTAGAATATGTAATGCAAAGCAATTGTAAGCTGTATTTTATATCCTCTGCAAATGTATTTGACTCTTACAGCAAATACCCTTCCTATGAATATGATAAGACTTTATCCGAGAGTATCTATGGACGGTTAAAGATAAAAATTGAAAATATGTTGCTTCGTATTCCTAAAGAAAAAATGGCTATTTTAAGAGTACCCATGGTTTTTGGAAACGGTTCTCCTAGAATAAAAGAAATGAAAGCTAATATTTTAAATAACGAACCTGTAGAAGTATTTCCTAATCTAGTTTTAAATGTTACCCATGATTTGAAACTAACACAACAAATACATTATTTAGTAAGCAAAAACAAAAGTGGAATTTATCATTTAGGAAGTAATGACTTGGTACACCATGATGAGTTTATTCAAGAAATTTTAAAACGGGTTGGCAATTTCACTCCTTTATTTAAACATGTATATACAACAAATGAAGAGCGTTATTTAGCCGTTTTACCAAAAGAAAATAAACTCCCTAAAAATTATCAAACTACTTACGAAGAAATCATTAATGATCATGTCATAGGCTAAACATACAAACACACAAAAAAATAATTATGGAAGCATTAAGTATATTAGAAATAGAACGAATTTTAGAACAATTAGATGGTTGGGAATATATTGATGGTGCCATTGAGACCTCTTTTCAATTTGAAAATTTTAAAGAAGCCTTTACGATCATGACCCGTATTGCTTTTGAATGTGAAGCGCAAGGCCATCACCCAGATTGGAGCAATGTTTACAACTCTTTACATATTCGTTTAAATACACATGATGTAGAAGGTGTAACGGAAAAAGACTTTAGATTAGCTAGAGCTATAGAAAGTATTGTTGATAGTGAATAACCTATCTTTAACTTTCACTTGTTAAAAATGCAAATTGTATTAAATTTGTACTTACTAATATTATAATCAGATTTAGAAATGGGAAGAGCTTTTGAGTTTAGAAAGGCACGTAAAATGAAAAGATGGTCCGCAATGTCTAAGGCGTTTACACGTATTGGAAAAGATATTGTGATGGCAGTAAAAGATGGCGGCCCGGACCCAGATACTAATTCACGATTAAGAGCTGTTATACAGAATGCGAAGGCAATTAATATGCCTAAGGATAATGTAGAGCGCGCAATTAAAAGGGCAAGTGACAAAAGTTTAGGCGATTTTAAAGAAGTTCTTTTTGAAGGATATGCGCCTCATGGTATTGCTATATTAGTAGAAACAGCTACTGATAATAACACAAGAACCGTTGCAAATGTTCGCAGCTATTTTAATAAATGTAATGGAAGCATGGGTACTTCTGGCTCCGTAGAGTTTATGTTTGACCATACCTGTAACTTTAGAATTCCTGCGGAAGGTATTGACCCTGAAGAATTAGAGTTAGAAATGATTGACTTTGGTGCAGAAGAGGTTTTTGCTGATGAAGATGGCATTTTAATTTACGCCCCTTTTGAAAGTTTTGGTGCTATACAAAAAGAATTAGAAACTAGAGAACTAGAAATTTTATCTTCAGGTTTCGAAAGAATTCCTCAAGTTACCAAAGAAATTAATGAAGAAGAGGCTGCTGATGTAGAGAAGCTTTTAGAAAAGTTAGAAGAAGATGATGATGTGCAAAACGTGTATCACACCATGCAAGAATAGTCTTAGTCCAATTTTTAGTCTTATAAAAAAACCTGTTGAAACAAATCAACAGGTTTTTTATTACAACATAAAACAACACTTACTACTAACCTTAATTTTTATTACGCTAATAATTAGTTAGCGTAAAAATATAATGATGAAGCACTTGCTAAAGTATTATTAATACTTGGCGCAATATCTCCACCGGCACTTGCATTAGAAAAAGCCAATACTTTACCACCACCATTTGCTGCTTCAGCAATAAAAATAGTTTCTGAAGCTGCATCATATTCAGCAGCAACTGGGTTTCCTAAAAAAGTACTACTACCTGAAATTCTAACTTGATTATTAGCTACAGCCATAGTTTCACCACTAGCAACAGCATCAAATTTTGAATCAAAATCTGTTATAATATGAAAAGCACCATCAGCATCTGAAGTAGCATCTGCAACATCAGTCAAAATCATTGTACCCTTATCATAAGCTAAACCATGTGTTCTAACAATACCTTCAATAGCAATGGTTTTTGAAGCACTAACCACAGCGTTGGTCGTATTCATTGCCGTAAAATTAGTATAAACAGCTAGTTTATTCGTTTTATCTACAACAGTATACAAGTCATCACCAACAAACTCAATTCCCCATAGAGCGAAATCTGTTGTTACAATATTTCTTAGCGTAAGTGCTCCATTTGATTTCGTATACACAAACAACCTACCATCTGCAGTATCAGGATTACCATCTACATCTGCATTATCTGCAACTACAACAAAATTATCTTTTACAGCAATATCTCTAGGGCTCTCTACATCTGCAGTACTTGTTACTGATGCTGAAATTACAGCACTTGCTAAATACGTTGAAATACTTGAGTATACATTCAATTGATTTGAAGATCTAGATGCCTGAATAATTTCGTCAGCATCTTCATCATAATAAATCCCCTCAGCCGCAGTAGCTACAGTCGTTAAAGTCTTAACCTCACCTGTAAGAATATCATAAACGGTGACATTTCCGTCTGAATTATTAGACACATATAGTTGAGAACTTTCAATTTCATTCTCTCCTGAATCATTGTCATCATTATCACATGAAGTAGCTGTTAGTAAAGCAAACGCAGCAATTAGGCTAAAGTTTAAAACATTTTTTTTCATCTTTCTATTTTTATAGTTTCCCATACCTACGAGAAAACTATAAAGAGGGTTTTAAAAAAATAAAAAAATTATGCTTCGATGTAACTTTTTTTAGGAATTCTACCTAATACTCCTTTAAAAAAAGACTTATACAACTTAAAATCAGCCTCTTGATCATCGGTAGTAAAATATGCTTTTGATATTTTTATTTGCTTTTTACCATAGTCAAAAGCCACCATAACAACCGGTACTTTTGCTGCTTTTGCAATAAAATAGAATCCTGTTTTCCATTCTGTAACTTTATCTCGCGTTCCTTCCGGAGATAAAGACAATCTAAATTTTTCTTTTGAATTAAATATATCAACGATAGCCGATACGGTATCGCTATTTTTATTTCGAATTATGGGTGCGCCCCCTACTTTTTTCAGGTACCAACCAATAGGTCCTATGAACAAGCTTTTTTTACCAATAAAATTTATTTCTTCCTGCCAGATTTTGCGCACTAAAAGTCCCAAAAAAAAATCAGAATAACTGGTATGAGAAACAACAATCATAACACATTTTTTAACATCAGGAAAATCGCCCACAAGAGTCCATCCCATAAGTTTAAAATAAATAAATTTTGCTATAGCATGCATCATAGAATAAATTTACTTTACGTTATATCTTTTTAAATAATTGCAGTAAGCGATCATAGGTCATTATTTCTTTCCAGTTATCTCCTAATGCATTTTCCCAAAGCGGGACCAAGCCAAAAGATACGTTAATCATTATATCAAATTGTTCTTCAGAAAGATGTGCACAAATACCTGTAGGTAATTTAATTTGGTGTTTTTCTTGCATCTGTTTAAAAACTTTTACTCCCTCTGGATAAAATTCTTCTAAATATTGAAAAACCAAACAGTTGCCAATGCCATGCTTTACTCCTAATAAATAAGATAACCCATAGCTCATAGCATGTGCAATACCCACTTGAGAATAAGCAATACTCATACCACCGTGCCAAGAAGCCATCATTAATTTATCTCGTGAATCTTCTTTAGAAATATCTTTCAGGTACACTTCATGACATAATTCTAAAGCTTTCTCACCATAACTTTGACTGAAAGCATTTAAATACGTGCCATTTAATGACTCTATACAATGAATATAACAATCCATTCCTGTAAAGAACCACTGCTCTTTTGGTACTCCTTGTGTTAGTTTAGGATCCAAAAGAACTTGATCAAACGGAGTATGGTCCGAATTGATTCCTAACTTTTTTTCAGGCCCCATTAACACGGTAGTTCTGGAAACTTCTGCACCAGTACCACTAATGGTTGGTATACCTACATGATAAATAGCTGGTTTTTTCACTAAGTCCCAACCTTGATATGCAGCTGCACTGCCATCATTTGTAAGCATTAAAGCTACCGCTTTAGCTAAATCTAATAGCGTACCACCACCAATACCAATAATACCAGAAGGCAATACCGGAAAACTTTCTTTAATCTTAGCCACTAAAGCATCAACTTGTTCCGTTTTTGGTTCTTCTTCTGATGAAATAAATATTATTTGATCATTAAAAAGTAATGGAACTTCTGTAATTAAAGGCTGTCCATCAAAAACATCGTCTATAAAAAATATAAAAGGTGCTTCTGAGTTCTTACGCTTTGGCATTAAAATTTCTCCTAATTGAAGAAAACTTCCATTGCCAAAAACTACTCTAGGTACCATTGGAAAATTCCTATATCTCATTACCTATTATTTATATGAATTTAAAAATTCTTGAAATTTATCAAAAAAACAACTTAGGTGATACCCGTCTATTAAGGCATGATTTACGCTTGCTGCAATTGTCATTTCAAATATTCCATTTGCCTCAACAGCTTTACCGAAAGCAAATTTGGGAACTGATTCTTTAACTCCTTTCAATGGCTCTTTATGGCCTTCTATCGGGATCCAAGGCATGGACGAGCAATACATACAATCTAATGTATTTACTGGAGGAAATAAGGAATCACTATTAAAAATACGTTCTTTTTCTCTGTTTAAATTATTGATAAAGGTTAAAAGATCATCGCTGTAATGAATAAAAGAAAAAGCAAATGTTTTATTAGGTCTTAATATTGTTGCCGATGCATGTATGGTATCATAGACGGCTACTTTATCATCTTCAATTCTGTATTTAAAATTCTCAACGGAATTTATAGCTTGCATACAGGCGTGTAAATAAATCGCAAAAAAAGACAGGCTATACTCCTTAGCATAGGCTTTAGCTAAAGTTACATCTACTTTTGTAGTTACTGAAAAATAAGGGTCTAGAAAGGTATTAAAAAAATGAAAATGTTCTTTTCTTTCCCAGTTTTCTATATCTAAAAACTTCATAGGCTATACTAATTTCAACAGCTCTTTGAGTCCGCTTATCGTTTGATATTCTTTTCCGTTTGTTTCATGATCTTCTACTTGCTCATGCTGCCAAGTTGTATGAAAAGGCACATGAATTGCTTTTGCACCAATATTTATTAAGGGCAATACATCTGATTTTAACGAATTTCCTATCATTAAAAACTCCTTAACATCAATTTCTAAATGATCTAAAAGATGTTGGTAATTAGACTCTTTTTTATCGCTTAATACTTCTACATGATGAAAGTATTCTGATAAATCAGAACGTTCTAATTTACGTTCCTGATCCAGTAAATCTCCTTTAGTCAAAACGATTAAACGGTATTTTTTTGACAACTGCTTCAATACTTCTACTACATCTGGCAATAATTCTACAGGATGAGAAATCATTTCTTTCCCTATATCTAAAATCTTATGCAAGGTGTCATGAGACACATTATTATTTGATAATTCTAGTGCAGATTCTACCATAGAAAGTACAAACCCCTTTATACCATAACCGTATAATTCAAGATTTTTTATTTCCATTTTAAAAAGGTCTTGATCTATGGTATTCTTAGTTTCATACCCTTCTAAAAGAGCAGCAAATTTCTCTTCTGCATCTCTAAAATAAGTTTCATTTATCCATAGGGTATCATCAGCATCAAAACCAATGACTTTTATTTCGTCGTATTTTACTTCCATGCTTTTTTTGCTCTTTCTAGATCCTCAGGAGTATCTATTTCTATTCCTGAAACCGTAGTTTCTACCATTTTTAATTTTTTACCATATTCTAAATACCGAATGGCTTCAATTTTTTCGGTAGCTTCTAATTGCAACATTGGTAAACGTTGAAAATCCATTAAAGCCCTTTTTCTAAAGGCATAAATACCTTTATGCTTATAATAAATACTATTTACATCTTTCGCTCTTGGGTAAGGTATTGGGGAACGAGAAAAATACAATGCAAAATTATTAGTATCTACAATTACTTTAACGGTATTAGGATTGCTAATTTCATCCCAATCTGTAATTTTGACCATTAAAGAGGCAAGGTCTATTTCTTGATCGGGATCATTATCAAAAACATTTAGCACACTCGCTAGACTTTCTTTTTCGGTAAAAGGTTCATCGCCTTGAACATTAACAATAATATCAACATCCATATGCGCTACCGCTTCCGCAATACGATCACTACCACATTCATGATCCTTGATACTCATGATTGCTTTTCCTCCAGCAGCTTCAATAACATTAAAGATTACCTCACTATCGGTGACTACAAAAACATCGTCAAATAATTTTGTATTGACCGTGGCTTCATAAGTCCTTAAGATTACAGGTTTCCCTTGTAAATCTTGCATTAGTTTAGCAGGAAAACGAGATGCTGCAAAACGAGCAGGTATCATTGCAATTCTTTTCATTTATTCAATATAAGATTTGTAATTAGGCTTTTCTAGGTCGAATTTTTCTGTAAATCCAAAAAATTATGGCTAAGATAATAACAACTAAAACACCCGCAATTATTGGAAAAAATATTGATGCAGTAGTCACTATCATTGCTGTACTCGTTTCAACAGTAGAAACGATAGGATTGGCTAGTCCTCCAGTGGTAGTGGTTGATGCTAGTCTTGTTGTTGCAGAAGCTCCTTTAATTGCTGTAGCGGTACCACCACCCGCAATAATAGCCAATGACCAAGTAATTACCGGATCTAAATTTGCAACAGTAGACACCATAACTGCAGTACCCGCAATTGCAGCCAACGGCACAGCGGCACTATCTAATATATTATCTACCCAAGGAATAAAATAAGCAAATATTTCTACCAAGGTTGCAACACCTAAAGCTATTACAGCCGCCAGACTACCTATCCATTGCCAACTATCATTTAATTCCCAAAGGTTAAAATACGAGGCTAAACTTAAAGCAAATAAGGGCAAAAACACTCTAAAACCTACAGATGCGGCAAGACCTATCCCTAAAAAAATACTTAAGATTGTTTCTGTTGTCATGGTGCAATATTAAGAATCTAAATTAATCTATTCTGAATCAAGAAAAAAATCCTTCTTAAATCCTATTAAATACAATTTGCTTTTAGCCCTTGTAATTGCGGTATATAACCAACGCATATTTTCTTTATCCATTCCATTTGGCATATAGGGCTGCTCCACAAAGACAGTGTCCCACTGGCCTCCTTGTGATTTATGACAGGTAATTGCATAAGAGAATTTTACCTGTAATGCATTAAAAAACGGATTATTTTTTACCGCTAAAAACTTTTTATATTTTGATGTTTCATTTTCATAGTCCAAAAGAACTTCCTGATATAAACGATTACCATCCTCATAAGGTAAAGAAGGTGCCTCTGCTTTTATAGTATCTAAGAGTAGTACCGTATCAAATGGTTTTTGATTGGGATAGTCGACCATCTTTACACTTACTTCTGCAAACTTAAAAGAGTACAACTCCTTGATTGAAAAGATCTCTAAAATTTCAATAATATCTCCATTGGCAATAAATCCAGCTTCTGTTTCTGGTTTCAACCAAAAATAATTATTCTTGACCACCATCATGAAATCTCCTACAGATATTTCATTTTCTAGGTATAAAATTCGTTGACGGATGTTCTCATTATATAAGTTGGCTCGTTTATTAGAGCGCACAATAAAAGCAGTCTCTTCTTTTCCATTCTTAGCATAAGAATCTTCAATAGCTTCTAAAATTTCGTTTCCTTCAATAAGTCTAACAATATCTTTATAAGGAGTTACATCAAACTTAAAATCATCATAATACTCACTTTGTATTTGTTCCCGTAAGTTGGTAGCATTGTACAATATACCAGAATCACCAGATTGCCGTACTACTTCATCTAATTCTAAAACATAAACCTCTTTATTGTAGTTCAAACCTAGCTTACCAGCATCTAAAGCCGGACTAATATCTAAACGAACTGGAGGTAACTGCGCCGTATCTCCAATTAAAATTAATTTACAAGCATGACCAGAATATACAAATTGTATTAAATCATCTAATAAAGACCCATTTTCAAATAACTTAGAATCCGCAGGAGTATCAGGAATCATAGAAGCTTCATCTACAATAAAAATTGTATTTCTGTGTTTATTGGGCGCTAATATAAATTTGACCCCTCCTCCACTTTCTTTTTTAGGAAAATAAATCTTTCTATGTATGGTTAACGCTTGTGTCTTGGAATAGTTAGACATAACCTTGGCCGCTCTACCTGTAGGCGCCATCATAACGGTTTTCATATTTGTATTCCAAAGGTTAGAAACAATAGTCCCTATTATGGTTGTTTTTCCTGTCCCAGCAAAACCTTTCAGTAGATAAACACTATCTTTTTCTTTAGATAAAATAAAATCTGACAAATCTTTTAATGCATGACTTTGGGCATTTGTAGGAACATGAGGAAATTTCTCTTTTAGAATTTTATAAAAAGATGCAGAATCGATAGGTTTCATATATGCTCAAAGATAATGATGATTTTTAAGCACAAATACTTTTGTGATTAAAAAAAAATTGTAGATTTGTCATAACCACTTAAATTAATTAACACGAAAAAAAATGAAGATCGTTTTACAAATTATACTTTGGATTGCATGTATTGGCCTTGGGTATTTAATTTACAGTTCAGTTAATGCTCCAATTGAGTTTGCTAATGTGAAACAAGAGCGTTTCCAAAAAGTAATCAATTCTTTAAAAGACATTAGAAATTCTCAAGAAGCTTATAAAAGCGCTAAAGGAGAATATGCTAAGGATTTTAATTCATTAATTAGTTTTGTTGAAAATGGAAAGTATACTATTACACAACAAAGAGATACTTCATTTTTAGAATTTAACAAGCAATTTGGTATTGATATGCTTGTTGAAAAGAAGATTATAGACACACTAGGTTTTGTTTCTGTAAAAGATTCTTTATTTAAAAAAGATACGCGTTACAAGACAATGATGAATGTTCCTACTGCGTTAAAAGGAGAAAAGTTTACAATGGATGCTACAAAAATTGACAAGAGTGGATTTAGTGCAGCTGTATTTGAAGCTAAAGTTGCTAAAGAGGTTGTATTAGGAGATCAACCAAAAGATTTAGTAGCTAGAGAAAAAACATACATAAATGTTGAAGAAGTTAACGGTCCTGATATTAGAGTAGGATCAATGGAAGAGGTAAGTATCAATGGTAACTGGCCACCGATATATGATAAAAAAGACAGAAATTAATACGACAAACTCTGAATTGAGTTATAAAAAATTGTCCATTCAGATTAGTTTGAATGGACTTTCTTTTTGTGTCTTAGATTCAGTTGAAAATAGCATCATAGCACAAGAACATATATCTTTTGAGGAAGAAGTTATTCCTTTCCAACTTCAAAAAAACCTAAAAGAAGCACTTGAAAAGTTCGACATTAACAAAATGTCTTTTTCACATATTACCGTAATTCACAGAAATCCGCTTTTTACTCTAGTTCCAAAAGCACTTTTCAATCCAGACGAATTACCAAACTACCTAAAGTTCAACGCTAAGATTTTAGCTAATGATCATATTGCTTACGATGAGATTAAAAATTATGAAATCGTAAATATCTATGTACCCTTCGCAAATATTAACAATTATATATACGAACTTTTTGGAGAGTTTGAATATAAACACAGCGGAACCATACTTATTGAAAGCTTACTCAATAACTTCACCGGAGGAAAAGAAACTATTTGTTATGCCCACATTACAGAAGAACAAGTAGATATCACTGTAATATCAAATAAAAAATTATTATTTTTCAATAGTTTTACCTTTAGTACTAAAGAAGATTTTATTTATTATATCTTATTTACTATTGAACAATTAAAATTAGATACTGAAACTATTAAACTTAGACTATTTGGAGCCATTGAAGAAGGAGATGAACTTTATAATCTAACGTATACTTATGTAAGAAATGTTGATGTTTTTATTCCATCAAACCTTTCTGAACATATCGACAGTCAGCATAAAAAAACAATTGATTTCACTACACTAAGCGCTTTTTAATGCGAATAATATCAGGAAAACACAGAGGAAGAAAACTGACAGCACCATCAAAATTACCCGTCAGACCAACAACAGACATGGCCAAGGAAGGCTTGTTTAATATTTTAAACAATAATTATTATTTACCCGATATTTCTGTATTGGATCTATTTTCGGGAACAGGAAATATTGCCTTTGAATTTGGCTCAAGAGGATGTGATAAAATTACAGCGGTAGATGCTGATCAAGGATGTGTAAAATTCATAACTGAAACTACCGAAAAATTAGAATTATCTATATCCGCATTAAAGAGTGATGTATTTAGCTATTTAGAGAAAACAACTGCGAAAAACGATATTATCTTCGCAGACCCTCCATATGATTTACCTATAGAAGATTTTGAAAAAATTCCAACTTTGGTGTTTTCAAGAAATCTACTTCTAGCTGACGGGCTTTTAATTGTAGAGCACTCAAAACATACCGATTTATCTAAATTGCCAAACTTTAGTAAACAAAGAAAATACGGAGGTAGTGTATTTAGTTTTTTTGAAGCAAATTCTTAAAACAGAAATACCATTTGTAAGTTAACTTCGTTTACTTACAAAGTATAATAGACAAAAAATCAACCAATGAAAGACTTTAATTTTCCAATTAAATTTGTTTTTAAAATATCATCATTTGCAAATGATTTTACTGCAACAGATGCCTCTGGACAAACTGTAGCTTATGTAAAACAGAAAATGTTTAAACTAAAAGAAGCCATTTCTATTTACGAAGATGAATCAAAATCAAAAGTAATTTTTAAAATTAATGCAGATAAATGGATAGATTTTTCCACTGCTTATAATTTTACAGATGCAGAAGGCAAAGAATTAGGGAAAATTGCAAGAAAAGGTTGGGCTTCTATTTGGAAAGCAAAATATGAACTTATTGATCAGAGTCAAAAATTACAATACCATATTCGTGAAGAAAATGGTTGGGTAAAAGTATTTGACAGTATGCTTGGCGAAGTTCCTGTTCTAGGAATGTTTACAGGTTATTTATTTAACCCATCCTATATCGTTACAGATCTAGAAGGCAATAAAGTAGCACGTTTAAAGAAAGAAGCTTCTTTCTTTGGAAGAAAATTTGAAGTCTCTAAATTAACAGATATTGATACGGATGACGAACAACGTATTGTTTTAGGATTAATGATGATGGTTCTTTTAGAAAGAAGAAGAGGATAAAAAAAAGCAGGTCGTAAGCCGGATTCTGTGACCCTTGATATTCGTCAAGGGTTTCTTATCATTTATCTAGACTTTTAGTTACCTAAAAGCTCAAACCGCCTACCCTTCAACACGAGCGTGCAGCCCTTAAAGCTGATATACATGACGTTTCACCGTATAGAGTTTACCTGGTTTCACTACAGCATTACCTGTACATTCTTTCTGTTGCACTTGTCCTCCCCTAGTAAACTAGAGTGACGGGCATTACCCGCTATACTGCACTTTGGTGTCCGGACTTTCCTCGTTTTGCATAACACAATCCGCGATAAGATGACCTGCTATTGGCAAAGGTAATTTAATTGTTGATAAATTAAGTGCTAAAAAAATATAAATAACACTTATTCTCCTAAGCTATTTTTATATTTGTAATAACTGTGCAAAACAGTATCATAATTTTTTAAAAAATAATACGTATTGGAACCTTTTGTAGTATCGGCACGAAAATATAGACCTCAAACATTTAAAGATGTAGTTGGGCAACAAGCCATTACCAATACGCTATTAAATGCTATAGAGAATAACCATTTAGCACAAGCTTTATTATTCTGTGGCCCAAGAGGTGTAGGGAAAACTACTTGTGCGCGTATTCTAGCTAAGAAAATTAATGAAGACGGCTCTCAACATAGCGATGAAGACTATGCTTTTAATATTTTTGAATTAGATGCTGCCTCCAATAATTCTGTTGATGATATTCGTAGTTTAACAGATCAAGTACGCATACCACCACAAGTTGGTAAATACAAAGTCTATATTATAGATGAGGTTCATATGCTTTCACAATCGGCATTTAATGCCTTTTTAAAAACATTAGAAGAACCACCTAAGCATGCTATTTTTATACTAGCAACTACAGAGAAACATAAAATTATCCCAACGATTCTATCCCGTTGTCAAATCTTTGATTTTAAAAGAATTACGGTTAAGGATGCTGCAACCTATTTAAAATACATTGCAGAAAACCAAGGGATTGAAGCTGAAGATGACGCATTGCATATTATCGCTCAAAAAGCAGATGGCGCCATGCGTGATGCTTTATCAATTTTTGATAGAGTAGTTAGTTTTGCTGGTAAAAAACTTACCCGAAAAGCAGTTACAGAAAATTTAAATGTTCTTGATTACGATACGTATTTTGCAGCCACAGATTTAATTCTAGCACATAATATTCCTGGATTACTGGTTCTTTTTAATGAAACCCTTGCAAAAGGTTTTGATGGACATCATTTTATTACCGGACTAGCATCTCATTTTAGAGATTTAATGGTATGCCAACACGCTTCAACGATTGAGTTATTAGAAGTAGGTGACGATGCTAAAAAATTATACTTAGAACAATCTAAAGTTACCTCTGCCAGTTTTCTAATGAAAGCAATAGACATAGCCAATGATTGTGATATAAAATATAAGTCCAGTAAAAACCAAAGGCTCCTAGTTGAGCTATCTTTAATGAAATTATCCTCTATCGATTACGATGGAGAAAAAAAAAATCCTAATTCCGTAGGCAACGCAGATTATATAATTCCGGCTTCTTTTTTTAAAAGTGAAAACTTTAAAAAAGGAACTGTGAATACTTTTAAAGCAAATCCTGATGCTTTAGTCACCACCAATGAATTACCAAAAATTGTAGACGAAAAGATTGATGCGACTACTCCTACTTCAAATACCCCTAAAGAAACAACAGCAACAGATCATACAGAAACATATATCCCTCAAGAGAATCTAACTAAACAAAAAGTAGAAGAAGCTACTCCTGATAGCCTCAAGGACCAAAAAAAACCTGTAGAAAAGTTATCCATTAATAGTCCAAAGAATAGAGTTTCTGGACTATCCTTATCTAGCCTACGTTTAAAAAAGGAGCATCAACTCAATAAAAAGGAAACCGTTATTGATGAAAGCAAACTCCCAAGATCTCCTTTTTCAGAAGAGGATATGCAAAAACATTGGGCAGACTTTGTTCATAAGATTGATATTGATGGGCGTAAAATATTAGCGTCTAACCTCAATAGCGACACCCCAAAACTAAGAGATAATTTTACCATTTGGATTGAACTCCCAAATGGCACTATGAAAAAAGAAATTGAACGGGAACAGTTCGATTTGATGGAATACTTACGTTTAAAATTAAACAATCACTTTGTAAAATTACAAATTACCGTAAACGAAACCACCTCTACCAAATTCGCATTTACTCCTGAAGAGAAATATGAAAAACTAAGAGCTAAAAATCCAGCGATAGACCTTTTAAGACGTGAGTTTGATTTGGATTTATAGCTGCTTGTTCTATCTAAAAAAAACACCCTGTTCAAGGTAATTTTACGTTGAACCAAAGCTTATACTTATTACATAATACTTAAACAAATGCTAGGATTAAAATTACCAACAGACCCAAGATGGGTAAATATTGTTGAAAAAAATATAGATGAAATTTTAACCGATCACGCTTATTGTGAGCAAAAAGCAGCAGCAACAGCAATATCATTAATTGTATCTTTTCCTGAGTACACAGAATTAGTACAAGAAATGGTAGCCTTAGTTCGCGAAGAAATGGGGCATTTTAAAATGGTTCATGATAGAATTATTGACCGAGGTCAGATTTTAGGCCGTGATCGTAAAGATGAGTATGTACTAGAGTTAATAAAGTTTTTTCCAAAAGGAGGAAGCAGAACTACTCAACTGGTGCACAGATTATTATACGCCGCACTTATAGAGGCCCGTAGTTGTGAAAGGTTTAGATTGCTATCTGAAGAATTAGAAGACAAAGAATTGGCCAACTTCTACCATAAATTAATGATTAGTGAAGCTGGCCATTACACCATGTTCCTTAAATTTGCCAGACAATACGGCGACCGAACAGAAGTAAATCAAAAATGGGAAGACCTTCTAGCTCACGAAGCTAATATTATGAAAGACCTAAGTAAAGGCGAGAGTATCCACGGTTAAGGTTTCTTGCCATTCGTATCATAATACAAGGTTTTAATTATACCATCAGATAATCCGATTTTAGGCACGTGTATTTTTTTAGCTCCACTCCATTTTGCGGCAGACAAAAATATTTTTGTAGCAGGAATAATAACATCTGCCCTATCAGGATTTAATCCTAATTCAGAAATTCGCTCCTCATAGGTTAGACTTTCTAAAAAGCTATATTGTGCTTTTAACCAAATTGAAGACAAAGGTTCTCCTTCTTTTCTACCAGATATTTTGTGCAATTTATTGATGTTACCACCAGAACCTATAATGGATACATCTGGAATATTCTTAACGTGTTCTTTTACCCAATCTTCTAATTTCTGCCAAGTAGCTTCTCCTACCATATTATTAAGTAAACGAACTGTTCCTAACTTAAATGATTTTGAAACCTGAATTTTATTTTCTGTAAATAAGGTAAACTCTGTACTCCCCCCTCCAACATCAATATACAAATAGGATTTATCTTTTTGCATTAATTGCTTAAGATCTGTAGAAGCAATAATAGCAGCCTCTCGTTTACCATCAATAAGCTCAATAGTTATATCTGCCTCATCTTTTACGCGCTTAATAATCTCTAAACCATTATTAGCTTCGCGCATTGCAGAAGTTGCGCAAGCCATATAATTTTCTACACCTGCAACGTCCATTAACAACTTAAAAGCTTTCATGGTACTAACAATACGGTCCGCATTACGATCCGTTATTTCTCCAACGGTAAAAGAATCTTCTCCTAAACGCACCGGAACCCTCACTAAAGCACTTTTGCGAAAAAGCGTTACTTTATTCTTTTCTTCTATAATATTGTGCGTTAATAATCGGATAGCATTTGATCCAATATCTATAGCTGCAAATTTTCTAACTTTCAATAGTTCTAGTATTTTACGATTCTAATTTTGCTTTGTAATACTCATAAAGCGCAAATTGAGAACGCACTTCTGGTCCTTTTATTTTTTTGTACGCATTATCTTGCTTGTCCGAAAACACCCTTGCTTTTAAATTATCACTCCATGAAATCTCGAAAGTATCTATAAGCTCTTGCTTAATATCTTCATCATAAATAGGGCACCCTACCTCTACTCTATAATCTAAATTTCTCGTCATCCAATCTGCAGACGTAATAAATATTTTAGGATCGCCATTATTAGCAAAGATGAAAGATCTTGGGTGTTCTAAAAATTTATCTACAACGCTTATAGCTTCAATATTTTCACTCATTCCCTTTACCCCAGGAATTAAGCAACAAATACCCCGAATAATAAGTTTAATTTTAACTCCTGCGTTACTGGCTTCATACAACTTATCTACCATCTTGTAAGATGTAAAGCTATTCATCTTTATTTTAATGTACGCCTCTTTTCCTGCCTTTGCATTTGCAATTTCTGTGTCTATAAGTTTTTTAAAGACATTTTTAGTATAATGCGGAGAAACAATTAGATGTTTGTATTTATTAATCTTATAGGTCGTTTCAAAAAAATCGAACACCTTATTCAATTCTTTTAGGATTTCATCCTTAGCCGTAAACAAGGTATAATCGGTATAAATACGAGATGTTGCTTCGTTAAAATTACCCGTACTCACAAAACCATAGCGCTTTATGATATCATTTTCTTCACGCTCTATTAAACATATTTTACTGTGTACTTTTAAGCCTGGAACACCAAAAATTAACTTTACTCCTTCTGCTTGTAACTGCTCTGCATATTGAATATTTGCTTGCTCATCAAAACGTGCTTGTAATTCTATTTGAACAGTAACTTGCTTCCCGTTTTTTACCGCATTAATTAATGATGCTGCTACTTGAGAATTATTAGCTAGACGATAAACCGTAATCTTAATTGTTTTTACTTTAGGATCTAAAGCAGCTTCTCTTAAGAATTTAATGATATAAGAAAAAGTATGATAAGGTGTGTATTGCAAATAATCTTTTGTCGCAATACATTCAAAAAGACTGCCTTCCATATTTAAACCCTTAACTGGCAAAGGTTTAATTTTATCATATAATAAATCCTGCCTACCCAAACTCGGGAAGCCCATATAATCTCTACGATTATGATACCTACCTCCAGGAATAACACTATCCGTACCTTCTATATTCATTTTATCCTTTAAAAAGTTAAGCGTATCTTTTGCTATACTTTTATCATAAACAAAACGAACTGGATCACTTGTTTTACGGTGCTCGACACTACTAGATATTTTTTCGATAAAACTCTTACTCAAATCATTATCCATATCTAATTCTGCATCA
Organism: Cellulophaga algicola DSM 14237; assembly: GCF_000186265.1. Taxonomy (NCBI): domain Bacteria; kingdom Pseudomonadati; phylum Bacteroidota; class Flavobacteriia; order Flavobacteriales; family Flavobacteriaceae; genus Paracellulophaga; species Paracellulophaga algicola. The sequence goes on along the minus strand of NC_014934.1, from coordinate 3,335,942 downwards.
CGAGTAATTTTTATCATGTGAGCTGAAATTGACTTATATTCGAACATATTAAATATGTTTCCTAAACTATATCGGATAAGATCATCTAAAAGAATTATATAATCTTTTCCGTCTTCTCTAGGCAAAACAACAAAACGATCTATTCCTTTAGGAATTTCAATTAAGGCATATCTATTTTCAGACTTTCTATGATCTGTTTCTGCCTTTAAAACCATTTTTATGGCCAAATAAGCGGCAGTATCCTTCAAAACAGGAAACTCACGCAAATCGTTTAAAATGATTGTCATTAAGACTGGACTTACTTGATTTGCGAAATAGGTTTTTATAAATTCAGATTGGCTTTCTGAAATTTCCTTTTCATTTATAATATATATGTCCTTCGTTTCAAGTTCATTTTCTATTTCACCTAAAATCTTAAGACTTTCCGTTTGTTGCTTAATAACGATGTTCGTAATTTCTTCTAATAAATCTTTCGCGATTTCACCACCAAGAACACTTTTACCTGTTTTTCCTGCTTCTACAATTCGTTTTACGGTTGCATATCTTACTTTAAAAAACTCATCTAGATTATTAGAAAAAATACCTAAAAAACGTAGCCTTTCAATTAAAGGCACTTTTTTATCAGCACTTTCTTGCAATACACGCTTATTAAACTGTAACCAACTTATTTCTCGGTTTATATATTGATTCTTATTTTTTATCATTATGATCTTAGCTGTTTAGGAAATAATATTTTTTGAGTAATCCCTTTACGAATAGCCTTCCAATTTTCTACCTCAAAATTTAGCTGTACAAAACCTGCCGTAGGCACATTTTCAATAAATTGACTCCCTAATGTATTTGCAATTTCGGTAAAGGCATGATTATGACCAAAAATAAAAACAAAATTGAGGTCATTATTTAATTCTTTTATAAATTGAAGTACAGATTCTCCTGAAAAATCATATAAATCATTTGAAATCTGAAATTTATGCAATGGAAAACTTAAGTCTTTAAGTGTAATCATAGCAGTATGAAGTGCTCGATTGGCAGGACTAGAATAAGAAGCATCTATCTTTAAGTTTAATCCATGAATAGCTTCTGCTACCAAATGCGCATCCTCTATTCCACGTTCTTTTAAAGGCCTATCGTTATCTGAGACTGCATAATCCCAAGTAGATTTACCATGACGCATTAAATAAATAGTTTTCAAATTTTTATAAAATTTAGGTGGTTAAAGCTGTAATTTAAGGTGCTAATCTATCTATTCTCCAGTCTATATCTTCTAAAGAAAACCGTATCCGATCATGCAACCTGTTGGGTCTCCCTTGCCAGAATTCCATTGAAACAGGCTTAACAATATAGCCTCCCCAATTTTTAGGCCGCAAGATTTCTTTGGTTACGTATTCTTTTTCGAGTTCTTTTAGTTTTTCTTCCAGGACTTCTCTAGAACTAATAACAGCACTCTGCTCAGAAACTATAGCACCAAGCTTACTACCATCTGGACGAGAATCAAAATATCCATCAGATAAATTTTCTGGAATTTTTTCCGCAATCCCTTTTATAATAATTTGACGTTCCATAAAAGGCCAAAAAAAAGAGATACAAACTTTAGGGTTGGCCGCAATCGCTTTCCCTTTTTCACTATCGTAATTGGAATAAAAAATAAAACCTTCGTGGGTATATTTTTTTAATAAAACGACTCTACTCTTTGGAAAACCATCTAATCCAATTGTAGAAACGGTCATAGCGTTGGGCTCATCAACACCTTCTGAAGCTTCGGTTTCATAAAACCATTTTTGAAATAACTCCATTGGGTTGTCTGAAATACTAGTTTCAGTGAGTTCGCTTTTCTCGTATGTTTTTCTATATTCTCCTAAATCTTTTTGCATCCTTATCTGCTTAACATCAACTTACACAAAGTTCTGAAAAAGATACTAAAACAAGATGGTTCTTAAACTTATTTATACACTAAATATAAAGTAGTAGAGGTCAGTAGCTAACTTCGTATCTTGATACTCAGTAAATATATTAAATTATGGATATTTTCAAGGGTCAAAATCTTCTAGAGTTCTCTGATTGCTTCAAAACGGACAATGATTGCAAAGAATATTTAGCAAATATTAAGTCTAAAACCCCTTTTAAATGTTCTAGATGCAATCATATAGCCTGTCAAACACGTGCTGATTTCTCTAGGCAATGTAATATTTGTAGACATACAGAATCCGCAACAGCAGATACATTATTTCACAAGGTAAAGTTTGGTGTTCGCAAAGCATTTTTTATTTGTTTTGAGATGGCTACAAGCACGAAAAGCTTATCTGCAAGTTATATGGGAGTACGTTACGGAGTAACAGAAAAAACAGCTAGACTTTTTATGCTTAAGGTCAGAGAAGCTATGTCTTCGAGTGGGAATAATCCTATGGACGGAGTTGTTCATGTAGATGAATTTGTTTTAGGGGGCAGAGAAGAAACAAAAGTTGGCAGAAGCTACAATGCTAAGAAAAAGAAGGCGGTTACAGCTGTTCAGCTTACAGAAGATGGAAAGGTAAAAAGAATGTATGCTATGAAAATAGATGATTTTTCAGCACAATCCTTACAATATATTTTTGTCAACCATATCAGCCGAAACGCAAAGATTACTACAGATAAATGGAGAGGCTATAGTCCTATTGCAAAGGCTTACGACATCACACAAATAGAAAGTAATGGAGGGTTAAATTTTAAAGCGCTTCATACAATGATACATCAGGTTAAATCTTGGATAAGAACAACTTATTCTTGGGTTAGTGACAATAATTTAAATAGATATTTCAATGAATTTTGTTTTAGAATAAACAGATCTCAAAGTAAAGCTACAATATTCAATAATCTTATTGTTAAAATGGTCAATAATGATAAAATCAATCAAGCTGAATTAATAAGTAATTAACTACTGACCTCTATAAAGTAGATTAAAAGTTAAACACCTTACCATCATCTGCTAATAAAACTTTATCAAAAACCTCCAGAGCCTCTTCCTTAAATAAGTCTATTGATTTGTAACGCGTAGAGTAATGCCCGAGTATTAACTGACCCACATTGGCCTGTTTCGCTATAGCAGCAGCTTCTTTTGCCGTAGAATGCTTGGTTTTAGGCGCGAGTTCTGCCTGTGTTTCTAAAAAAGTAGATTCATGATACAGGACATCTACCCCCTTAATCAAAGGAACAATATCTGGCTTATAGGCTGTATCACTACAAAACGCATAACTTTTTGGTTTTGGAGGATCAAAGGTTAACTCATCATTCGGAATTACCCGACCATCATCTAAGGTAATATCGCGCCCATTTTTAATATTCTGATAGTAACACACTTCAATCCCATAACTTTCTACCGCTTCAATATCTAAGGTTCTAGAGGATAGCTTCTCTTGAAATAAGAAACCATTGGTATACACTCGATGATTTAAAGGGATTGTTTTCACAGTAACCTTATCATCCTCATAAATTAACTCAGACTCTTTTGAGGTCAATTCATGAAAAATTAATTTATAATTTGTCCATGAGTTTCCTAACTTTAGGAGAAGATTTATAGCTTCTTCAATTCCTTTAGGCCCATAAATATGCATTTCTGTATCTCTTCCCAACAAACGAAACGTTGACACTAATCCTGGTAATCCAAAAAAATGATCTCCATGAAGATGTGAAATAAAAATATGATTGATTTTAGAAAATCTGATTTTATGCTTTCTTAATTGCACTTGAGTACCTTCTCCACAATCTATCAAGAACATCTGATTTTTTATTTCAAGAACTTGAGACGTAGGATTCGTCATTGTTCTAGGAGTGGCGGCATAACAACCAAGTATCGTTAATTTCATAAAAAGTTATCTAGTGCAATGGAATATATGTTTTAGCTTCTTCAGCCGTAAATTTACTTTTAAATGTAAAAGCATATGGTGTTTCACCATGTTTTTGAAGATACAATAAGCGTTCTTTTGCCTGTTGCAATGTTGGTCGTATTTCTTCTTGCACGTACCAAAATGCCATATGCATTTCTTTCATTTTATGAAACCACTCTTTTTTTCGTTTAAAAATTTCTACATGCTCTGACGCATAGGTAAATTTAAAAAGTGCTTCTATATTCTGCCAAACAGACATATTCACTATCATAAAATGATCATCAAAAACTTGGATAGACGTTGCCTTATTTTCGCCTTCAATTAAACGCCAAACAAAACCTTTGCTGTTTTCCGCTAATGCATTTATATTATCTAAATTGTCCACAAAATCTACCATCACAGGACTATCGATTTCATCTATCATCTTCGCTATATTTATTTGAGCGAGATAACTCATATCCCTAAGTCCCGTTCTATTTCTTCCATTTCAATGATATCTTTTGCTTCCTGTATAGTAGGTGCTATAGAAATAGTAGTAGGAACATCATCGTAAGAAACAACATCTGTTACCAATACAAAAGATTTCTTTGCTTTCTTATGGGTATTTGAAATATCTAAAAATTCTAACAACTCGTTTTTAGTTATTTCAGTAAAAGAAAAAAGATTAATAATGATATGATCATTCTTAATTTTCTCATATCCATTTGTTAGGTTCTCTAAAAATATTTTTAAAGTTGCATTTTCCTGAAATACAATAGTTATATTTTCATCTTTATCAAAAATCATAAGTTCTATTTTATTTTTGAAGCTAATAAATAAATCACTGCCATACGAATAGCTACACCATTTTCTACTTGGTTTAATATTATAGACTGGTTAGAATCTGCTACTTCACTTGTAATTTCTACCCCGCGGTTTATAGGTCCTGGATGCATTATTACAATCTCTTTGTCTAGACTATCCAACAACTTTTTATGTACTCCAAATTGTTGCGTGTACTCTCTCGTGGTTGGGAAATAACTAATATCTAAACGTTCATTTTGTATGCGCAACATATTAGCTACATCACACCATTCTAATGCTTTCTTAAGGTTTGTTTCTACCTCTACACCTAATGACGTTATATGTTTAGGAATTAATGTTTTAGGGCCGCAAACTTTTACATTAGCACCTTGTAACTTTAGTGCAAAGATATTAGATAATGCTACCCTGGAGTGTAAAATATCACCTACTATAACTACATTTTTACCTGCAACATCACCCAATTTTTCTCGTATAGAATAAGAATCTAACAATGCCTGCGTGGGGTGCTCATGAGCACCATCACCTGCATTTACAATAGCTGCCTTTACATGTTTAGATAAAAATATTCCTGCTCCGGGATTAGGATGACGCATAACCACCATATCTACCTTCATAGCTAGAATATTGTTCACGGTATCTATTAGGGTTTCTCCTTTTTTGACTGAAGATTGTCCTGCTGAAAAATTAATTACATCTGCAGACAAACGTTTTTCTGCAAGTTCAAAAGAAAGTTTTGTTCGGGTACTATTTTCAAAAAAAACATTAGCAATTGTAATATCTCGTAAAGAAGGTACTTTTTTAATAGATCTATTGATGACCTCTTTAAAATGATCTGCAGTTTCAAAAATAAGCTGAATATCTTGCTCTTTAAGATATTTAATTCCTAATAAGTGATCTACACTCAACTCGCTCATATGCTTATTTTTCCTATTCTATATTAAACTTTAAGTGGCAGTATTGATTAAATAGACCACATCTTCACCGTCGTTCTCTTTCCACTCAACCTTTACCTTTTCATTATTTATAGCATCTACCTGTCTACCTCTATAATTAGGCTGTATCGGTAAATGACGACTAAACCTTCTATCTATCAACGCCAGTAACTCTACATCTGAAGGTCTACCAAAAGATTGCAATGCTGTTAATGCTGCATTTATACTTCTTCCTGTATATAGCACATCATCTATGAGTACAACATTTTTATCTTCAATTAAGAAATTGATTTTAGTTTTGTTTGCTTCTAATGGTTTATCTCCTCTACGAAAATCGTCCCGGTAAAAAGTAATATCTAAAAACCCTAAATTTATATTTTTAACACCATAGTCCGATTGTAGAATATCGGTAAGTCTTTGTGCTAGAAATATACCTCGAGGTTGTATTCCTATTAAAACGGTATTCTCAAAATCTAAATGATTCTCTAAAAGCTGACAAGCCAAGCGATGCAGGATAATATTTATCTCTTTTGAAGAAAGCAATACTTTTTGACTCATGCTAAAATTTGTGTGATTACAAAAGTATCAAATTATCTTTTAAAATTTGATTCAAACAGAATAATCATTTTATACAAATTGAAAATTAGGCATAAAAAAAGCCCGAACATAAGTTCGGGCTCTTTAAAATCTACACAAGGCAGATTAAGATTATGACAAATAAGACTATTTAGTCTTACCTTCCATTTTATCTTTTAACGCTTGTAACGCTTCATTAGCATCTCCTAAAGTAGGTTTTGCTTCATCAGCTTGAGCAGCAGCTTTCTTAACAGCAGCTTTTACATTACGTTGTTCTTCAGCTTTGAATATAGCAGTATGACTTGCTACAACTCTCTTGAATTCTTTATTGAACTCAATGATTTTGAATTCAGCAGAATCACCTTTACCTAATTTAGAACCATCTTCTTTTTCTAAATGACGTGTTGGTACAAATGCTTGAATATCCTCGTTGAAATCAATAGTTGCTCCTTTATCAACAACCTCACCGATAGTACCAGTGTGAGTTGTGTTTAAAGCAAATTCAGTTTCGTATTTATCCCAAGGATTATCTGTAGTTTGTTTGTGACCTAAAGATAATTTACGTCCTTCAACATCTAACTCTAATACTTCAACTTCTAATTTATCACCTACAGTTACAAATTCTGATGGATGCTTAATTTTCTTAGTCCAAGATAAATCAGAGATATAGATTAAACCATCAATACCTTCTTCTAATTCAACAAAAACACCAAAGTTTGTAAAGTTACGTACGATACCTGTGTGCTTAGAAGCAACTGGGTATTTAGTAGTAATATCAGTCCATGGATCTGGAGTCATTTGCTTGATACCAAGAGACATCTTACGATCATCACGATCCATAGTTAATACTACAGCTTCAACCTCATCACCTACTTTTACGAAATCTTGAGCAGAACGTAAATGAGTAGACCATGACATTTCAGAAACGTGAATTAATCCTTCAACACCTTCAGCAACTTCGATAAATGCACCGTAATCAGCAATAACGACTACTTTACCTTTTACTTTATCACCAATCTTAATTTCATCAGATAAAGCTTCCCAAGGATGCTTCTCTAATTGCTTAAGACCTAATTGAATTCTTGATTTATTATCATCAAAATCAAGGATTACAACATTTAATTTCTGATCTAACTCAACAACCTCGTTCGGGTGGTTAATTCTAGACCAAGAAAGGTCAGTAATGTGAACTAAACCATCAACACCACCTAAATCAATAAACACACCATAAGAAGTAATGTTTTTAACAACACCTTCTAATACTTGTCCTTTTTCTAGTTGACCAATGATTTCTTTTTTCTGTTCTTCGATATCAGCTTCAATAAGCGCTTTATGAGAAACAACAACGTTTTTAAATTCGTGGTTAATTTTCACTACTTTGAATTCCATAGTTTTACCTACGTACTGATCGTAATCTCTAATTGGCTTCACATCAATTTGAGAACCTGGTAAGAATGCTTCGATTCCGAAAACATCTACAATCATACCACCTTTAGTTCTACACTTAACAAAACCATTAACGATTTCTTCTTTATCGTGAGCAGCATTTACTCTATCCCAAGCCATGATAGTTCTGGCTTTTCTATGAGATAATACTAATTGACCACTTTTATCTTCACGAATGTCGATAAGAACCTCAACTTTATCACCAACTTTTAAATCTGGATTGTAACGAAATTCATTCAGTGAAATAACACCTTCTGATTTTGCGTTAATGTCGATAATAGCTTCACGATCTGTAATGTAAACTACAGTACCTTGAACTACTTCTTCATCCATTGTATCTACAAAGTTTTCAGCAACTAGTTGCTCAAACTCTTGAAGTTTGGCATCATCAACTTGCTCAATACCTTGCTCGTACTTTGTCCAGTTAAAATTTTCTAAAAATTCTTGAGGGTCTTGTACAGGTGCCTGTACTTTTGCTTCAACAGCTTCCACTGCTTCTGCTTGTTTTTTTTCTTCAGCCATTGCTGATTAATAATTTGTATTCTATAGTACCTACTAAGAGTTAAAACGTGCACTACAAAAGATTATACATTGTTTTTTATAAACATCCCCTTTTCCTCTTAATATCACTTGCTTAAAAAAGGTGTGCAAAATTAATCATTTTTTCAAAAGTACGCAAGCTAATCTACTAACATAAAATACAATAGCGCAAAACTATATTTTTAATAGGCAGTTTATATTATTATTTATACTAAATTTTGTATATTTAAGTTATTAAATTAACTATTAAAATATATAAACATGAGCGTAAAAGCTAAATACCAAGGCGTTTTAAATCTTGGAGAAGAATTAGGAATTAAAAATGGTGACGTTTCTGAAGCAGGTGGCGTTTTAAGCATAAAAGGTGAAGCAAATACTCCTTACGAAAAAAACCTTATTTGGGATAAGATTAAAGAAATTGGTGGCGAAAATGCTGCTGATGTAAAAGCTAACATTTCTGTTGCTGATAGTTCTGTATTCCACAGACATACGGTTAAAGGAGGAGAATCTTTAAGTAAGATTGCCAAACAATATTACGGTGATGCTATGAAATACACGAAAATTTTTGAAGCAAACACTGGGGTTTTAAAAAGTCCAGATGTTATACATCCAGATCAAGTATTAGTGATTCCTAACTTATAAAAAAGGAATTCTATTAAAACAAAAAAAGGCGCTCCATGAGCGCCTTTTTTATTGTTTATCTATTACCCTTTGAGAGTAATTTAAAATTCGTTCAAATTGTTCTTCAAGTCCCATGTCACTATTATCAAATTCAATAGCATCATCGGCTAATTTTAACGGGGAGAATTCTCTATGTGAATCCGTATAGTCTCTTTGTTCTACATTTTTAAGAACCTCTTTAAAAGTCACCTTATCTCCTTTATCTAATAATTCTTTATACCTCCTTGTAGCTCTTTTCTCTGCGGAAGCAGTCATAAACAGCTTTAATTCTGCATCAGGAAAAACTACAGTACCAATATCACGGCCATCCATAACAATACCTTTCTCTACTCCCATTTTCTTTTGCATATCTACCAACTTGTAACGCACTTCTTCGATGGTGGCAACTTGACTCACATTTCTAGAAACTTCAAGTGTTCTAATCTCCTTTTCTACATTTTCATTATTCAGATACATCTCTGCAAAGCCTAGCGCATCATTGTACACAAATTTTAAATTAATTTTAGGCAGCAATTTAACTAGTGCACCAATATTAGTATTTTCAGTACCTACAAAACCATTACGCATAGCAAATAATGTAACAGCTCTATACATTGCGCCTGTATCTACATAAATATAGCCCAATGATTTTGCCAATTGTTTCGCTATCGTACTTTTTCCTGTAGATGAAAACCCATCTATTGCTATTGTAATTTTTTGCATGTAATAAAATTAAAAAGAAATGTTTAGTTCTCTCCCTATGTTATGATTTATTTTAGAAAAAAAGGATGGCTATTGTAAAAATAACCATCCTTTGGAATTTAATATTGCCTAATGCTTTTATAACTTTTTGGCATTTTTAACTTTCTGATTCGTAATCGCTAGCGCTACCACTTCATGCATTTCTGTAACATAATGAAAAGTTAATCCTTTTAAGTAGTCTGCTTTTATTTCCAGAATATCTTTTCTATTTTCCTCACACAAAATAAGCTCTTTGATACGTGCACGTTTTGCTGCCAAGATTTTTTCTTTAATTCCACCTACAGGTAATACCTTTCCTCTTAGCGTAATCTCTCCTGTCATTGCCAAACTTTTCTTTACCTTCTTTTGTGTAAACAAAGAAACTAATGAAGTAAGCATAGTAACTCCTGCACTTGGACCATCTTTAGGTGTTGCTCCTTCTGGTACGTGAATATGCACATTATATTTTTCAAAAACATCTGCATCAATACCAAATAAATCACAATTAGATTTTATGTACTCCATGGCAATGGTAGCAGATTCTTTCATAACCTTACCAAGGTTACCTGTAATGGTTAAATTCCCTTTACCTTTAGTTAAGATAGATTCTATAAATAAAATATCTCCGCCTACGCTTGTCCAAGCTAAGCCTGTAACAACTCCTGCTACATCATTATTTTCATACTTATCACGTTCCATACGTGCAGGACCTAATATGGTCACGATATCTTCATTGGTAAGCTTAAGATCATGCTCTAATTCCATCGCTATATTCTTAGCGGTATTACGGACAACTTTTGCTATTTGCTTCTCTAAACCACGAACTCCAGATTCTCTGGTATATCCTTCTACAACTTTTTCAAGTTGCGGTTTCCCTACCTTAAGATCTTTCTCAGAAAGACCATGCTCTTTAAGTTGCTTTGGCAATAAATGTCTTTTTGCTATTTCAACCTTTTCCTCGATCGTATAACCACTTACAGGAATCATCTCCATACGGTCTCGCAATGCAGGTTGTATATTACCAATATTATTTGCTGTGGCTACAAACATTACTTTAGAAAGGTCATACCCCATTTCTAAGAAATTATCATGAAACTCACTATTCTGCTCTGGATCTAAAACCTCCAGCATTGCTGACGAAGGATCCCCTTGATTGCTGTTTGATAATTTATCAATCTCATCAAGAATAAAAACAGGATTAGATTTTCCTGCCTTTTTTAAGCTTTGAATAATACGTCCTGGCATAGCTCCTATATACGTTTTTCTATGCCCGCGAATTTCAGCCTCATCACGAAGGCCCCCTAAAGACATACGTACATATTCTCTTCCTAAAGCTTCTGCTATAGATTTACCTAATGAAGTTTTACCAACTCCGGGAGGTCCATAAAAACATAAGATTGGAGATTTCATATCATTTCGCAATTTTAACACTGCCAAATATTCTATGATTCTTCGCTTTACATCTTCTAATCCGTAATGATCTCTATCTAATATTTTTTGCGCTCTTTTTAAATCAAATTTATCCTTTGAAAAATCATTCCAAGGCAATTCTAAAAACAGCTCTAAATAGTTACGTTGAATGCTGTATTCCGCTACTTGCGGATTCATTCGTTGAATTTTAGAAAGCTCTTTTAAGAAATGTTCATTAATTTTTTTGCCCCATTTCTTCTTTTTCGCCTTATTACGCATTTCTTCAACCTCCTCTTCATACGAACCACCACCCAATTCTTCTTGAATAGTTTTCATCTGCTGGTTTAAGAAATACTCCCGTTGTTGCTGATCTAGGTCGGTGCGAACTTTAGATTGGATGACATTCTTTAATTCTAATTTCTGAAGCTCTACATTCATATACTTTAACATTGCTAAAGCACGCTCTTGCAAGTCTGGTATCTCTAACAATTCTTGTTTAATCTCTACATCTACACTTAAGTTAGAAGAAACAAAATTTATTAAAAATGAATCACTTTGAATGTTTTTTATAGCAAATGAGGCATCACTCGGAATATTAGGATTATCCTTGATAATTTTTAAAGCTAATTCTTTAACCGATTCAATGATCGCCAAAAATTCTGGATTCAAAGGATCAGGTCGTACTTCTTTAGCTTCACGAACAGTAGCCGTCATGTATGGTTTTTCTGTTAGCACTTCTGCCACTTCAAAACGTTTTTTACCTTGAATAATTACCGTAGTATTACCATCTGGCATTTGTAAAACACGTAAAATTCTTGCTACTGTTCCTAAGGTATTTATATCATTAATGCCTGGATTCTCAACATTCTCATCTTTCTGAGAAACAACACCAATAACTTTGGTCCCATTATTTGCATCTTTTATTAAAGCAATGGAAGAATCTCTACCTGCCGTTATAGGAATAACTACACCAGGAAATAATACCGTATTACGCAAAGGTAATATAGGTAATGTTTCTGGCAGTTTTTCACTATTCATTTCTTCCTCATCTTCTGCAGTTAAAAGAGGTATTAACTCAGAATCCTCATCGATACCTTGTAGCGACATATTGTCAAAATTTGAAAATTTAGAATTTCCCATAGTTATATTTCGGTCATTCTGTCACCGAAGTGCAGAAATCTGTTTAAAATTTAATATTTAAGATAGGCTATAAACCTTAATAACTAGTGGCGTTATTAAGGACAGCAACTTTTTTTCAAGTATAAAAAGCAATTCTTATGCCAACACATAAAAAATAATTTAAAAAAAGTGTAACATTACACAAACAGAATCATCATTACTACAAAACAACCATTTTTTGAGCCACAAAAAAGAACATATTGATACCTTGTTACATTTGTGTTTAAACGGGAGACAAAGCGCACAGCTAGAAGTTTACAATAGATACTATAAAGCAATGTTTAACACTGCCGTGAGAATTGTAAAAGATAGCGCCCTTGCAGAAGACGTCATGCAAGATTCGTTTTTAAGCGCATTTACCAAATTAGAATCTTTTAAAGGAGAAGTTGCCTTTGGAGCTTGGTTAAAACGCATTGTAATAAACAACAGTATCTACCAGTACAGAAAACAACTAAAGAAAAATGAAGTTGCACTGGACGATATTATATATAAGGTCGAGGATAACGACGGAATTGCCGCTGATTATGTGTTTACGGAACAAAAGGCTCAAAAAGTGATGGAAACCATGAAACAGTTAAAAGACAATTACAGAATTTCTTTGACCTTACATTTAATAGAAGGGTTTGATTATGAAGAAATAAGTACAATTATGGATTTAAGTTATGCAAATTGTAGAACTACCATATCAAGGGCGAAAGAAAGCTTACGTAAAAAATTAATGGCCAGTTAAGATGAAGAAGGACAATATAGACGATTTATTTAACCACCTCAACAGTGGTTGGGATACAGAAGAGCCAAGTCAAGGACATGAACTGCGGTTTTTAGAAAAACTAAATACAAGTAAAGATGTAAAAAGCCTACCACCAAAAAAAGGAAATACAATTAAGTTTCTTTTCATTGCAGCAAGCTTCTTACTCATTTTTGGATTAGGCTTTCTATTCATTAACCAAAACCACTCTATTAACGAACAAGTCGTAAAAATATCACCAGAAATATCAAACACGGAATTTTACTTTGCCAATGTTATTGAACAAGAAATAAAGAAATTGCAAAATGAAAATTCACCAGAAACAAAAAAAATAGTTGATGACACCATGATTCAACTATCCAAATTAGAAAAAAATTATAAAAGCATAGAAAGAGATTTAATCAATGGCGGCAACAGTAAATTAATACTTAGTGCTATGATAGTTAACTTTCAAACAAGAATAGATTTACTAGAGGATGTTTTACAACAAATTGAAGTAATTAAAAATATCAAAAAAAACGAACATGAAAATACAATTATATAATTATACACTCGTACTAATGTTCTTATTGCCTTTTAGCCTCATAGCTAACAATGGCATTAAAGGCAAACACACTAGAGAAAAGACAATTAAAAAAGAGTTCACTGTTAACAGCGATGCCTTATTAAAAGTTTCTAATAGTTATGGAAATTTAAATATTACTTCATGGAACGAAAACAGAATTGTTATTGAAGTACACATTTCTGTGAATGGTAATAATGAAGAAAAAGTATCTGGTAAGCTTGATGAAATTACGGTAGCTTTTGAAGGAAATAGTAGCTTAGTCTCTGCGAAGACTTTATTTAACGAGCATAAAGACGGCTGGGATTGGGGCTGGGGAAACAATAGCAACGTAAACATGCAAATAGATTACAATATTAAAGTTCCTGTAAAAAATAACATACACCTAAACAATGACTATGGCAGCATTACTTTAGATAGAATAGATGGTCATGCAAAAATATCTTGTGATTACGGACGCTTAGAAATTGGTGAATTACACGGTAGAAATAATGAACTGAATTTTGATTATACCTCAAAATCTACCATTGGCTACATTAAAAGCGGAAGAATAAAAGCAGATTACTCAGGTTTTACCATTGATAAAGCAGAAGATTTAGATATTAACTCTGATTATACAAACGGAACAATTACTAAAATGCAAAATTTAACCTATCATAATAATTACGGAAAAATTGAGGCTAACGAAGTAAATAATGTAGATGGTAATGGAGATTATATTAACGTTAAACTTGGAACAGTACATGGCAATGTAAACATCACCTCTGATTATGGAGGCATACAAATAGCAAATATGGCTGCAGATGCTAATAATTTAAATATCCGTTCTGATTATACAGGAGTAAAAATTGGCTATAGCCCTGGTTACCATTTCAATTTTGAAATAAGCACAGAATATGCAGGTGTAAGTGGAAAAGATGATTTTGAAATCAATGTAAGTAGAGAAGAATCTAGTGAAAAATTCTACAAAGGCTATTACGGGAATTCATCTAGCCCAAATAGAATGAATATTACCAGTGATTACGGGGGAATTTCATTCACCAAAAACTAATATACAATCAGTCATAAAAAGAACAAAAATCATGAAAAATTTATTTATTGCAGTCTTATCACTTGTAACAATTACCTCCTGCTCTGCGCAATGGGGTAAAAAAATTAAAGGAAATGGTGTTTTTAAAACTATAGAAAGAGCTACCGAAGATTATGATTCAGTATCCATATCTGGATGGTTCGATGTAGATTTAGTCGCTGGAACTGAAGGCGAAATAACACTTACGGGAGAAGAAAATCTTTTAGAATACATCGTTACAGAAATAAAAAATGGTCAACTTGTGGTTAAAGTAGAAGACCATAAAAACCTACAGCCATCTAAATGGAAGAATAGTATAAAAATAACTATCCCTGTAGAAGCGATTGAAGCCCTTTCACTTTCTGGTTCTGGAGATGTTATTGGTAAGAAAACTTTAAAAACAGACCGATTTAAAATGACCATGTCTGGATCAGGAGACATATCATTGAGTCTGGAAGCCAATACTATCTCTGCAACAATGTCTGGCTCTGGAGATATGGAATTAAAGGGGAGTACAAATGATTTTAAAGCTACTATTTCTGGCTCTGGAAATATAAAAGCATATGAATTGGAAGCCGATAATGTTAAAGCTACTATTTCTGGTTCTGCAGATATGCAAGTGGTAGCCAATAGAAGTCTAAAAGCCCAGGTTTCTGGCTCTGGAGATATTAGCTACAAAGGAAATCCTGATAAATTAAACACCAAAATATCAGGATCTGGTAGTATTTCTAAAAGATAAGCATCAAATAAAAATCGGATTGTCTAAAACCTCTTTTAATTAAGAGGTTTTTCTTTTGGCACTCTAAAAAGTAAAATAATCCCGGCTAGAAAAAATACAAACAAGAATAAAATAGCATAGCGCATATTACTAACTTGATCTACGACTGCAAAAATTACCATTCCGATAACAATACCAATTTTCTCTGCGACATCATAGAAACTAAAATACGAAGTAGTATCGTCTGTCTCTGGCAAGAATTTAGAATAAGTAGAACGCCCTAAAGATTGTACGCCTCCCATAACCAAACCTACTAATCCTGCCGCAATATAAAATTGCATTGGAGTAATCATAAAGAAGGCGTAAAAACACAAGCACAGCCAAATAAAGTTAACAAAAATCAAGGTCCTTATATTCCCGAATTTTCCAGATGCTTTAGAGGTTACATACGCACCCAGTACGGCCACCAGTTGAATAACCAAAATGCTAATAATAAGTCCGGTTGTTTTCTCAGAATCTGTAGCCCAACTTATTTCTTTTTCTCCAAAATAAACCGCCATTAACATAATGGTTTGTACCGCCATACTAAACACAAAAAATGCGCCTAAATAACGTTTTAATCTTTTATTTTGCTTTAAGTTATCCCACACTAGTCCAAGTTCTTTTAGACCGTTGAATACAACCGACTTTGTTATTTTATGTCCTGTAGATACTCCTTTTGGCAATACATAAAAGGTATACTGACTAAATAGTGCCCACCAAATACCCACCGTAATAAAAGAAATTTTCATGGCTTCAAATTTAGCTAGGTTAAGTGATTCTTCTGTTTCACCAACATCAAACCCAAACATTTCTGGCATCATTACCATCGCTAAATTTAAAACTAACAAAAGCACACTTCCTATATACCCTAAAGAAAAACCTTTAGCACTAATACTATCTTGCTGGTGCTCAAAAGCAATGTCTGGTAGGTAAGAATTATAAAAAACCAAACTCCCCCAATACCCAATCAAGCCCATAAAATAAAAGAACATACTTAAATGAATATAGTCTAAGCTAAACCAGTACAAACCCATACAACCTATACTCCCTACATAGCAGAAAAACTTCATGAACATTTTCTTATTCCCTACATAATCTGCAACTCCTGATAAAATAGGAGATAGTATCGCTACGGTTAAAAAGGTAAAAGCAGTAACTATAGATATTAATACTGTAGGCTTCATTTCATAACCAAAAGCACTTACCAACTCATCTGAAGACGCAAATAAGGCGGAATAAAAAATCGGAAATATGGAAGAGGCTATTGTTAAGGTATATACTGAATTAGCCCAATCATAAAACGCCCAGGCATTTAATAATTTTTTACTCCCTTTTTCTGCTTGAATTTTTGCCATGGTTGTGTTGGTAGTTTTATTTTTTACATAAAAAAAGCTGTTCTTTAAAAAGAACAGCTTAATATATTACTTAATATTTAAATTTCACTACAATTATTTAAAACTAGTGACACCAAATTTAGCCGCTTCAGCTTTTGCTTCTGGCGCCCAAACGGTTAGATTATTTATTCTTGTATCATTAGAAGGGTGGGTACTCATAAATTCTGGAGTAGTTGAGGCACCACTATTTGCTTTCATTCTCTTCCAAAGCTCTGCAGCTTCGTCTGGGTTATAGCCCGCAATTGCCATAATTTGCAATCCTATTTTATCAGCTTCTGTTTCATGACCTCTACTAAAAGGCAGCATTCCTAAAACATTAGAACCCGCACCATAATATTGATTAAATAACCCCAAAGATTTTTCATCTTTAATTGCTACATTACCAACAACTGCACCTATTTGCTGACCATAACTAGCGGTCATACGCTGTGCTCCGTGATCTGCTAATGCGTGAGCAACTTCATGCCCCATTACTACTGCTACTCCTGTTTCACCTTGGCAAATTGGCAATATTCCTGTATAGAAAACAATTTTGCCTCCAGGCATACACCAAGCATTTACCGTTTCATCTTGCACTAAATGATATTCCCATTTATAATCATCTAAATACCCTGGGTATCCATTTGCGGTTAACCAACGTTCTGCCGCAGAGGCAATACGTTGTCCTACGGTTGTAATCATCCTAGCATCAGCAGTATTCTCAACTGTTTTATTTTCTGTTAAAAACTGGTCATATTGAGCGAATGCTGTTGGGAAAATTTGACTATTAGGAAATGCATTTAACATTTTCTTTCCCGTAAACGGGTTTGTTTTACAAGCAGATACGCCTATAAATATTGCAAGAATTAAAATAATTTTTTTCATAATAATATTTTTAATCGCTTAAAGAATTCAACCTTAAGAGGTTACGCATAAAGCATATTCTTTAATATAGTTAATGTTTAGAGGTTAAAATTACGAAAAATTAGCTGCCTAATAATTGTAATGTTGTAAATTCTTTTGGGACCTCAATACAATTGTTTTCCAACAATTTTACAGCATCTAAACTCACCTTTTCACTATCTATTAAAACAGCTTCTATAGTAAAAGGCAAACCGTGTAATTGCATCTTTATAGTTTCATAAGATGTTATAAAAGAACCATCTTTAAATTGCTGAATGATCAATTCATTCTCCTTACCATTTAATTTAAAATTACGGAGGCTATACCTTCCTTTTTTATAATCAAAACCATCTTGAGCATCTTCGTAAACTGTAGAATTTTCTACTCCCAATTTAAAATACACATCTACCAATAATTCTAAAACTTTTAGCTCGCCAACATACTGTTGAACAGGATATTTAGGAATCATTGCACCTTCTTTTATAAACATAGGAATCTTGTCTATATCTGCTACTACCCATTTTTCCATTCCTCCCTTAATCACTTCCCCATTCCAGTAATTATACCATTTACCTCTAGGTACATACATTCTTCGTCCTTTAGAATTTGGCTCTTGTATTGGGCAAACTAAAATTTGTTCTCCAAATATAAACTCATCTGTTCTAAAGTGTGTTTGAGGATCCTCTTGGTCGTACATTACCAAAGCACGAAGCATTGGTAAGCCTTCTTTAGAATATTTGTAAAACATGGTATATAAATAAGGCAACAATTGATACCTTAACTCTATATATTTCCGAACAATGTCTGTAATTTCTTCCCCAAAAGACCAAGGCTCTTGATCGCCATGATCTCCACTAGAATGCACTCTACAGAATGGATGAAAAATACCAAGTTGCACCCATCGAGCAAATAACTCGCCATCTGGCTGTTCTGCAAATCCACCAATATCTGATCCTACAAACGAATATCCACTTATACACATGCGTTGCATTTGTACATTGGCTAGCCATAAATGTTCCCAAGTAGCAACATTGTCGCCAGTCCAGGTACACGCATAACGCTGTGTTCCTGCATAGGCCGCTCTTGTTATGACAAAAGGGCGTTTGGGATATACGTGTTTTTTAACACCATTATAGGTTGCCCTAACCATTTGCATACCATACACATTATGCGCTTTTCTATGGGTACTTGGGTGGCCATCATAATCATGACGCGTATCTAACGGAGCTGTTTTGGATGGCACCTCCATCACGGCAGGTTCATTCATATCGTTCCATACAGCATGAACGCCTATATCTGCCATGAACTCTTTATACAGCTCTGCCCACCATTTTCTAACTTTAGGATTTGTAAAATCTGGAAAATTACACTCCCCAGGCCAAACTTTACCATGCATATAAGGTCCATCACCTCTTTTACAGAAGTAATCTTTTTCCATGGCTTCTTGATAAATCCAGTAATCTCTATCAATTTTAATTCCCGGATCTATCATAACTACTGTTTTAAAGCCATCTTCAGCCAAATCAGCAATCATTTTTTTAGGATCTGGAAATAGTTTTTTATCCCATGTAAAACACCTAAAGCCATCCATATAATCTATATCTAAGTATAAACCATCGCAAGGAATTCTAAGGTCTCTAAATTTTTGTGCTATTTCTTTTACTCTACTCTCTGGAAAATAACTCCATTTAGATTGCTGGAAACCTAAGGCCCATAAAGGTGGTAATTCTGGTGTGCCTGTTAAATCTGTATACAAACGCACCACTTTCTCCATAGTTGGCCCATAGATAAAATAGTAGTTCATCTCCCCTCCATCTGCCCAAAAACTAGTAACATGTTTCTTCTCGTGAGCAAAATCAAAATGTGTTTTAAAGGTATTATCAAAGAAAATACCGTAAGCTTTGTTATCTGTTAACCCTACATAAAAAGGAATTGCTTTATATAAAGGGTCTTGGTCTTTACCATAAGCATATTGATCGGTGACCCAATTCTCTACGCGCTTACCTTTTAAATTTGAATGTGTTGCTTTATCACCCATACCGTAATAACTTTCGCCAGTACGGGTTATTTTACTCATTTTTACAATATTGCCCCCATATTCATAATTCTCCTCCCAATGAAAACCCAACTCATCTTCACAGATGATATTTCCTTCAGGATCAGATATTTGAGTGCGTAGTGTTTTCTTATCAATAAGAATATTCATTCTTACTGTTGAAATTATATATTCCGTAGGTGTTTCACGAATATCTAATTCATTATATCCCCTTAATGCATTTTTATTTAAAGCATAAGAAAAATCTGGTTCAAAATTATGATCTGTTGCATACCTAAAACGGATCATACTATTTCTTAAAACTGTAATCTGGAGGATTACTCCATTGGCAGTTGTGAAATATATTTTATCGGTATCCTGTTTGAAATCTACAATTTCATTCGGATATAAATTTCCTTTATATTCAAGCTCTGTATTCGTAATCATAGCTGATCGAAATTATTTATACTGACAAAAAAAAGATATTATGCGCAAATAATAAAACTATACTTTACCCAATTACAAACTATTACGTTATAGTCATGTTTTTTTATTGTAAAATAACAATTCCGAGCGGAGGCAATGTTATTTCTATGGAATTCTTATATGTATGACTCGCTATTTTTTCTGTTTTGATCTTCGCATTTAACACTCCTGAGCCTCCATATTTTTCAGCATCACTATTAAAAATTTCTTTTAGTTTAGTTGCTTTTGGAACCCCTAATCTATAGTTATCTCTTTGTACTGGAGTGAAATTACAGATTACAAGTAAATCGTTTTTAGCATCATGTCCTTTTCGGATGTATGCCAGTACAGAATTTTCACCATCACCATAATCTATCCATTGGAAACCTTCTGTACTAAATTGCTTTTCATACAATGCCGGATAGTTTTTATAAATGGTATTTAAATCTTTTACAGTTTCTTGTATTCCTGAATGAAAATTATATTGCGTCAAATGCCAATCTAAACTTTTCTGGAAATCCCATTCAGAAGATTGTCCAAACTCTCCTCCCATAAAAATTAGCTTTGCTCCTGGGTGTGTAAACATGTACCCAAATAGCAAACGCAAATTAGCAAAACGCTGCCACTCATCTCCTGGCATTCTATTTAAAAGCGATTGTTTCCCATACACCACTTCATCATGCGAAAAAGGAAGCATAAAATTCTCAGAGAAGGCATACGTCATACTAAACGTAATATCATTCTGATGGTGTTTTCTATAGATAGCTTCTTTTTTAAAATACTCTAAAGTATCATGCATCCAACCCATCATCCATTTCATCCCAAAGCCTAAACCACCTAAATCTACAGGTCGTGACACCCCTGAAAAAGCAGTAGATTCTTCCGCTATGGTCTGTATACCGTCAAAACTTGCATATAATTGCTGATTCATTTCTTTTAAAAATGAAATTGCCTCTAAATTTTCATTATTTCCATAAATATTTGGCTCCCACTCGCCTTCTTCCCTAGAATAATCTAGGTAAATCATTGAAGCAACAGCATCTACCCGTAGGGCATCTACATGAAACTGATCCATCCAGAACATAGCATTGCTAATTAGAAATGCACGAACCTCATTTCTACCATAATTGAAAATTAAACTTTTCCAATCAGGATGATATCCTTTACGTCTATCCGGGTGCTCATATAAATGTGAGCCATCAAAAAATCCTAGTCCATGCGCATCTTCAGGAAAATGTGATGGAACCCAATCTAATATAACCCCAATATCATTCTGATGTAATTTATCTACCAAAACTTTAAACTCTTCTGGGTTTCCAAATCTAGACGTTGGTGCAAAAAAGCCTGTTAATTGGTACCCCCAAGAAGGGTCATACGGGTATTCCATAATCGGCATAAATTCTACATGTGTAAAATTCATTTCTTTTACATACTGCACTAACTCCTCTGCCAATTCTAAATAACTCAAAAACTGATTATCTTCTTTTCGTTTCCAAGACCCCAAATGCACTTCATACACGGAATACGGTTTATCTAAACCATTTTTATCTTTACGGTAACCCATCCACGCCTTGTCTTGCCACGAATAATCACCATCCCAAACAACAGAACCAGTTTTGGGTGGTTTTTCGCAATAGCGCGCAAAAGGATCTGCTTTCTCTGTTCTAATACCTTGGTTATTAGACCTGATACTATACTTATAAAGAGCGCCTTTTTCTATTTCTGGAATAAAACCTTCCCAAATACCACTATCATCCCAACGTACGTTAAGCTCATGCTCTCCTACTTGCCATGAATTAAAATCGCCAATAACACTAACGGAATTTGCTGTGGGAGCCCACACTGAAAAATAGGTGCCTTTAATTCCATTTAAAGTAATAAGGTGTGACCCTAATTTTTCATACAACTGAAAATGTTTACCCGCTTTAAATAGATTTATATCAAATTCTGTAAATAGGCTATGTACTTCTACGTTTGGCATGAGGATATTTTATTTACTGCAATATAATCAAGTTTGAATAATAGTTCGATTAATAAAACGTTACTTTTGAAACAGTTTCCAATTTAATTCTAAGAAATTAAGAATGGAATGCTTTTTGATTCTATCATTAAACGTGAAAAACAATATATAAAACTTAAATAAAATAAAATGAAAAAAGCGATACAATTATTAGGAATGTTTTCAATAGTATTATTTGTTTCTTGCTCAGGGAGTGATGGATTAAATGGAGAAAGAGGATTTGATGGAGCGGATGGAGAGGATGGTATTAACGCAAGAGTTTTTGAAGTCGATAATGTAAATCTTATTTATAATGCAAATAATAATATCTACGACGAAACATTAACTTTCATTGATTACACCTCTTTTGAAGTATTACCTGAAGATGCTATTCTAGTGTATCGTTTCGATTCTAACATTACCTTTAATGATGGAGTAGTACAAGATAATTGGAGCTTAATTCCTCAAAG
The DNA here is from genome assembly GCF_000186265.1 of Cellulophaga algicola DSM 14237. Lineage (NCBI taxonomy): Bacteria > Pseudomonadati > Bacteroidota > Flavobacteriia > Flavobacteriales > Flavobacteriaceae > Paracellulophaga > Paracellulophaga algicola. The sequence goes on along the minus strand of NC_014934.1, from coordinate 3,313,410 downwards.
TTTCTTTTTAGACGGCGGAACAATACAATACACTAATACACACACCGCTAGAGATACTCAAATTTTTCTAGACGGAAATTTTGATTTATCAGGCATAAGCACTGATTTTACAGATAATCAATTATTTAGAATAGTTATACTACCTGGTAATTTTCTAAGTTCTAAACTAGATAAGTCCAACATGTCTGCTGTATTAAATGCTATCAATGTTGAAGAAGAAAGTATTGCTCGTATTTCTATGAAATAATAACCTAAACATAAAGACAAAAGCTCCATTAGAAAGATTTCTAATGGAGCTTTTTATTTACAGGCACCTGTACATTTATCAAAATTTTAACGACCAATTAATTCTGAGCTACGTAAATTACAGTGAAAAGAAAATTTAAATTTAAAAAAAAAGCTATGATTAAGAATATCCTATTAGGTGTATTATTTGTTGTGACTGGATGCAACGGTGTATCTCAAGAGAAGAAAGTTGCGATGGACGATAACACCAAACAAGAAGAAAATTTTGAAGTCAGTCTTTCAAAAGATGAATGGCGTAAAAAATTAACAGCTACAGCATATTACGTTCTCCGAGAAGAAGGTACAGAACGTGCATTTTCTAGCAATCTTTTAAAAATAAAAGAAGCAGGAGTATACTCTTGCGCTGGTTGTGGCACTCCTGTTTTTAAGAGCGAAAACAAATTTGACTCAGGCACAGGATGGCCAAGCTTTGATCAAGAAATTAAAGGCAATGTTGCTTTTGATGTAGATTACAAAATTGGTTATGAACGTACTGAAGAACATTGTGCAGTTTGTGGCGGGCATTTAGGGCATGTTTTTAATGATGGCCCTAGTAAAACTACAGGAAAAAGACATTGTATTAATGGAGCTGCGGTACATTTTACTCCTTCAAAATAAGTTGTTTTTTATTTCCAAAAAAAAAAGGAATCTATTAGAATATGAAAAGGCTGTTTTTTAAAAAAACAGCCTTTTTCTATTTGTAACAAATCTCTCCTGTAATTTTTAAAAACTAGCAATCCTTTTGCTTTCGATTTTGTAACTTTGCAACTTCAAATTAAAACATCAAAAAAAATATATACATGAGCAATTTTGATATTATTGTTTTAGGAAGTGGCCCAGGAGGTTATGTAACTGCGATTAGAGCATCTCAGTTAGGATTTAAAGTGGCCATTATAGAGAAAGAATCTCTTGGTGGCGTATGTTTAAACTGGGGTTGTATACCAACTAAAGCATTGATAAAGTCTGCTCAAGTTTTTAATTATTTACTACATGCGGAAGATTACGGCTTAAAAGTAAGTAATGTAGATAAAGATTTTAGTGCGGTTGTAAAAAGAAGCCGTGATGTTGCCGAGGGTATGAGTAAAGGTGTTCAATTTCTTATGAAAAAGAACAAGATTGAAGTTATCAAGGGTTTTGGTACTTTAAAAGCTGGAAAAAAAGTTGCTGTAAAAGATGCCGAAGGCACAGTTACAGAATACAGTGCTACTAATATCATTATAGCAACTGGTGCTCGTAGTAGAGAATTACCTAATTTGCCTCAAGATGGTAAAAAAATAATTGGCTACAGACAAGCAATGACTTTAGAAAGTCAGCCTAAGAAAATGATTGTTGTTGGTAGTGGTGCTATTGGAATTGAGTTCGCTTATTTCTATAATGCAATGGGTACAGAAGTTACTGTTGTAGAATACTTACCAAATGTTGTTCCTGTAGAAGATGAGGATATTTCTAAACAACTAGAACGTAGCTTTAAGAAAGCAGGGGTTAAGATTATGACTTCTTCTGAAGTTACCAAGGTAGATACTTCTGGTGAAGGCGTTAAAGTTACTGTAAAAACAGCAAAAGGTGAAGAGCATTTAGAAGCAGACATTGTACTTTCTGCAGTAGGTATTAAAACTAACATTGAAAATATTGGTTTAGAAGATGTTGGTATAATTACCGATCGTGATAAAATTTTAGTAAACGATTTCTATCAAACAAACATTCCTGGTTATTATGCTATTGGCGATGTTACTCCTGGTCCTGCTCTAGCACACGTTGCTTCTGCAGAAGGAATCCTTTGCGTAGAAAAATTAGCAAACTTACATGTAGAGCCCTTAGATTATGGTAATATTCCTGGCTGTACGTATAGTTCTCCAGAAATTGCTTCTGTTGGTTTAACAGAAAAACAAGCCAGAGAAAAAGGATTAGATATTAAAATAGGAAAATTCCCATTCTCTGCGAGTGGAAAAGCTAAAGCTTCTGGAACTCCTGATGGTTTTGTAAAAGTTATATTTGATGCCAAATATGGCGAATGGTTAGGTTGTCATATGATTGGTGCCGGAGTAACAGATATGATTGCTGAAGCTGTAGTAGCTCGTAAATTAGAAACTACTGGGCATGAAATATTAAAAGCAATACACCCACACCCTACAATGAGCGAAGCTGTTATGGAAGCTGTTGCAGCTGCTTATGATGAAGTAATTCATTTATAACATAATTCTAAAAACAACTAAAATGCTGTGGTAAAACACGGCATTTTTTATACCCTAAAATATACAATTATGCTTAAAATTTTTAGTCTTACCGCAATTTTAGAAGGAATTTCTTATTTGCTATTATTTGGTGTTGGCATGCCCTTAAAATACTTAGCAGGCATTCCTGAACCAAATATTTATATTGGTTATGCTCATGGGTTTTTATTTATTGCCTATTGCGTACTAGCCGTATTATTTTGCTACGAAAGGAAATGGGGACTTAAAAGGTTCTTAATTATATTTATAGCCGCATTCCTTCCCTTTGCGACATTTTATATTGACAAAAAATATTTAAAACCGCTAGAAGCTTAAAAAATCACTTTAAACCTTATAGAGGTCAGTAGCTAACTTCGTATCTTGATACTCAGTAAATATATTAAATTATGGATATTTTCAAGGGTCAAAATCTTCTAGAGTTCTCTGATTGCTTCAAAACGGACAATGATTGCAAAGAATATTTAACAAATATTAAGTCTAAAACCCCTTTTAAATGTTCTAGATGCAATCATATAGCCTGTCAAACACGTGCTGATTTCTCTAGGCAATGTAATATTTGTAGACATACAGAATCCGCAACAGCAGATACTTTATTTCACAAGGTAAAGTTTGGTGTTCGCAAAGCATTTTTTATTTGTTTTGAGATGGCTACAAGCACGAAAAGCTTATCTGCAAGTTATATGGGAGTACGTTACGGAGTAACAGAAAAAACAGCTAGACTTTTTATGCTTAAGGTCAGAGAAGCTATGTCTTCGAGTGGGAATAATCCTATGGACGGAGTTGTTCATGTAGATGAATTTGTTTTAGGGGGCAGAGAAGAAACAAAAGTTGGCAGAAGCTACAATGCTAAGAAAAAGAAGGCGGTTACAGCTGTTCAGCTTACAGAAGATGGAAAGGTAAAAAGAATGTATGCTATGAAAATAGATGATTTTTCAGCACAATCCTTACAATATATTTTTGTCAACCATATCAGCCGAAACGCAAAGATTACTACAGATAAATGGAGAGGCTATAGTCCTATTGCAAAGGCTTACGACATCACACAAATAGAAAGTAATGGAGGGTTAAATTTTAAAGCGCTTCATACAATGATACATCAGGTTAAATCTTGGATAAGAACAACTTATTCTTGGGTTAGTGACAATAATTTAAATAGATATTTCAATGAATTTTGTTTTAGAATAAACAGATCTCAAAGTAAAGCTACAATATTCAATAATCTTATTGTTAAAATGGTCAATAATGATAAAATCAATCAAGCTGAATTAATAAGTAATTAACTACTGACCTCTAAAACCTTATTTTAAAACCCCTGTTATCAGGGGTTTTTTCATTTCATAAATACAACACCTTTGCTTTAATCAATTAAAAAGAGCCTGTATGTATTTTAGCGTAACAGATTATTATGATCCTATTGGAACGAAACAAATACCTAGTAAATGTCCTGGTTGTGGAACCTCTAACTGTCTGGAGCTCCAATTTCATCAAAAAAGAATAGAAACAGCTTTTTCAAAAAAAATAACCTCTAATGTTAGTGGTAAACTTTTCTGCGATAATACACAATCTGAAATTGCTCCTGTAGTTTGGACCGATGAAATTGAGCAGTATTACCTCAATGAAAAAAGCATCTTAAAACTACAGCCTAAAAGATTAAGTTTTACTAAGTGGTTTTATATTCTATTGATGCTACCCCTATCTATAATTTCTGTTGTTATTGGCTATAATGTATTTGGACAAAACGATTATGAATCTGAATCTGAAGCTATTGAACAGGTTAGTGTTGGAGATAAAATTATGGTCCTGTACACCACTACAGATAGCGCTAATGTCATTGATAACGGCAATACATGGTTTCTTGTAAAGAAGATAGATGCTGATTCTATTTGGGTACAACGTCATAAAGTTTTTGCGACAGAAGGAGATGCTAATTTTGATCTAGCAACTTCTAAGTTTACCGAAGAAACTTTAAAAGCTTCCTTAAAACAATTTAAAACTAGAGGTTTATTCGGACATGATTATCCTGCTCAAAAATTCTCTGGGTATATAACAACATTAATAAAATAGCAATAAAAAATAGGTACACAGTAAGCTCCACGAGAAACCCTGACAAACCTTTGCTCTGGGAGTTGTTATTTAGAGGCTATTTATTTATTAGCTACTTGTGAAAATTCTAATAAAGAAATACACCCTCATCCTTTGGTATGACTTATCTGTGATTCTGCTAAAAAAAATTAGGCATAGCGAGCTTGTTCAATTTTATAGGAATTATTTGCTCTATCTCTGAACACAAAAAATCCTATGACAATAGGTCATTAATTAAAAACGCTAGTTACAAAAATAAATTATAAAAAACTCTGTAGTGCTAAATCATAACTCTGCAATCCGAAACCTAAAATAACACCTTTGGCAACAGGAGATATATAAGACACGTGTCTAAACTCCTCGCGTTTGTGCGTATTAGAAATATGAACCTCAATAACAGGGGTCGTTATTGCTTTAATAGCATCGCCTATACCTATAGATGTATGGGTATAAGCTGCAGCGTTTAGTACAATACCATCATAAGAAAAACCTACTTCTTGGATTTTTCCAATAAGCTCTCCCTCTAAATTGGATTGAAAATATTCTAATTCGATATCCTTAAACTTAAACTGCAGTTTTGTAAAATAATCTTCAAAAGTATCTGAACCATATATTTCTGGTTCGCGCTTGCCTAAAAGATTTAAATTTGGACCGTTAAGTATTAGTATTTTCATTCTGCTAAAATATTAAATTAAAAGGCATAAAAAAAGCAGAAGGTACACTTCTGCTTTTTAATATTTTAAAAGAGTAATTAGTCTAAAACATACCTAAACCCTAATCCGAATCTAGCAGCTTCAAAATCACTACCATCTCCGTTAAATCCTAAAGCAGGTCTCCAGTCAAATGTAAGTGCTAAGGGTACGGTATTAAATTTAAAATCTAACCCAACCAAAGGACGTATTAAAAAATTAGAACCACCATCATATAAAGTAACCCCTGGTCCTACTCCCGCATACCATTTTAAACCATCTGTACTCTCTATTGCTCCGTGGTATTCATAAAATGCTTGAATTAATGTAGATCCACTTGCAAATAATACATCAGCTTCAATAGCCGCATCTGGAGCTAGAAAAAATTTAGCGCTTGGCCCCACATAGGTTTGCCCTGAACCAAAATCTATTCCTAAGCCTGCCGCCATTTTATAGTCTGATTGTGCACGTAGTTGCGACAACCCGAACACACATAATACAAATACAAATTTTGTTATTCTTTTCATTATCTATTGTTTTCCATTAAGGAATCAAAGCTATTTTTTTTAGCCAACACTGCAAAATTTATCCTTCAGTTTTATACAAAAAAAAGGGAGCCAATTGGCTCCCTTCTACTTTTTATACTCTTATTTTATCTTAGAAATGTAATGCAAAACCAACGTTGAATTGTAATCTATCTTCATAAAAATCATTCAAAGCAACGTTGTAACGTAAACCTGGCTCAATGCTAACATTCTGACCTAAAAAGATAGCATAACCACCTTGTAAACCAATATAGCTAGGGTTCTCATCAGCATCTTTAATACTTGCACCTGCATAATCAACCTGAACAGGAATCATACTTGAGATATAGTATTTAGCACCAATTTTGTAATTAAATGAACTATAATCTAAAAGGCCAATAGTAGTGTCGGAATAACCTAAACCTACTTTTACTGCTAAATCATCGGCAACAAAATAACCACCTTCAGCACCAATAGACCATGAGGTATCTCCGTCAATTGAATTTAAAGAGAATGACGTATTTGATGCTGCAGCCGCACCAAAACCTGTATTCGCTTCAATCAACCAACTTCCCATGTCCGTTTGACCGCCACTAACTTCATCTTGTGCCTGAACACCAAATCCAAATAAAGCCATAGCAGCAATTAAAAACACTTTTTTCATAATTTTAAGTTTTTGTTTATGTTATATTTAAAAGTGAAAACGATAAGAATTACATTTTATTTTAAAGTATTTTCTATGAAATAGACAAAATATCTAAATTATTTTATCAAATTACACAAAATCAAGTAATTAGACCTCGAAAAAAAGTTTGTTTTTAATGTTAATTTTCAGGTACATTTAACGTATGAAATGGAACATTGCATTGAATGATTATCAAAACTATTTAAAAATAGAGCGCGGTCTTTCTGAAAATTCTATTAGTAGCTATTCTTTAGATATACAAAAGCTACTTTTATTTTTAGAAACGAATAAGATAGTCACTTCTCCTATTCAAATAGACAAGCATATTGTTCAACAATTTATTTATGAAATTTCTAAAGATGTAAATCCACGTTCTCAAGCTCGGATCATTTCGGGCTTAAAAAGTTTTTTTAATTACTTAGTTTTTGAGGACTATAGAATTGACAACCCCTTAGAATTAATAGAGTCTCCTAAAACTGGTAGAAAATTACCAGATACGCTTTCTGAAGATGAAATTAATGATTTGATCGCTGCTATAAATTTGTCTACTCCAGAAGGAGAACGAAACAGAGCTATTTTAGAAACCTTATATGGTTGTGGTGTTAGGGTATCTGAACTTATCAACCTTAAAATTTCTGATTTGTTTTTTGAAGAAGACTTCATTAAAGTTACTGGTAAGGGAGATAAACAGCGTTTTGTTCCTATTAGCGACATCAACAAAAAATACATCAACCTATATAAGAATGAAATAAGAGTGCATCTAAATATTCAAAAAGGCTTTGAAGATATCCTGTTTCTTAATAGAAGAGGAAGACAATTGACTAGAGCCATGATTTTTACGATAATAAAGCAATTAGCTATAAAAATCGATTTAAAAAAAACCATAAGTCCGCATACTTTTAGACATTCATTTGCTACACATTTATTAGAAAATGGAGCAGACCTAAGAGCTATTCAACAAATGTTAGGACACGAAAGTATTACGACTACAGAAGTATACATGCATGTAGATCGTTCTCATTTGGCTCAAGTTCTTAATGAGTTTCATCCAAGAAAGTAATCATTTAAAACTTAAATTTAGCTCCTAATCTTATTAGACTTTTGCTATAATTGTTATTTAAATTTTGTTTCCCTATTATAGTTTCGTTGACGAGTTCAATTAAAAAATCTTCCTGAACTTTATACCCAATACCATTGATTGCTTTAAAATTTTCAGTGCTATTTGCTCCATCTATAACAATTCGTTCCATATTCATCTCTAGCCCTGAAAAGATATAAAACCTATCTGAAATTGATTTTCGAAACAATAACTGTGTTTTAAAAATATCTCCCATGGAGTTTGTATCATAATAACCTCTCAACAATAATGCATTTTTTTCATTAATCTTCCAATCCACAGTAAAAGTAGAGTGCTGTTCATCATTATAATAATTGGAATATCCTGTAGATGAAACAGATAAACCAATCAAACTACTAGGAATACCATACTCATTTATCTCTTGGCTAAAAACAATAGTAGTACCCATTACGAAAGAAAGCAGCAATATATTTTTAACCATTGTAGTAGTTTTTAGAAAACAATAGATGAGAAAAATAACTAAAAACTACTACTAATCATACAAGCACAGAGATTATTATCTTAATATTAACATAGCGTATCGAAAACAAACAGCTAATTTTAATCTTTAAACATGGTATAATCTCTCTTGTACGGTCTAATAATTAAACGTGCTTCGCGATCAAAACGGACATAATTATATACCCAATTGATAAAAACAATCATACGGTTCCTAAACCCTATTAAAAAGAATAGGTGTACAAACATCCAAACAAACCAAGCAAAAATTCCTTGAAATTTATATGCATCTAAATCTACCACTGCTTTATTCCTACCAATAGTAGCCATGCTCCCTTTATCATTATAAATAAAGGGTTTTAGGGGTTTATTCCCTAACAGATATGTTAAGTTTTTACCTAAGTTTTTACCTTGTTGCATTGCGGGTTGCGCCATCATAGGGTGTCCACTAGGGTAATCCGGGAGTTCCATTCCTGCAACATCGCCTACAGCAAAAATATTCTCATGACCAATCACTTGATTAAATTCATTTACTTTAATACGATTACCACGCATTAATAATTCTTCTGCATCTAAACCTTTTATTGCTGCACCTTTTACTCCTGCAGCCCAAACAAGTGTTGCTGCTTCAAAAGATAAATCCGTTTGAGTGGTCACTAACTTTCCATCGTAACTTTTTACGCGCGTATTTTTCCATACTTGCACCCCTAATTCTTCTAAAAAATCTTCTGCCTTTTTAGAAGCCTTTTCACTCATTTCCTTTAAAATTCGATCGCCAGATTGCACTAAGTTTATCTGTACTCTTCTGGTATCTAAATCTGGATAATCTTTTGGCAAAATGCCTTTTTTAATTTCTGCTAGAGCTCCTGCTAACTCTACACCTGTTGGACCGCCTCCAACAATGACAAAATTCATGAGCGCATCTCTTAAATGGAGGTCATCTGTAAGCAAGGCTTGTTCAAAGTTTTCAAGAATTAAACTCCTTAAGTTCAAGGATTCTGGAATAGACTTCATGACCATTCCGTTTTTTTCAATCTCTTTATTACCAAAAAAATTAGTTTCAGACCCTGTTGCCATCACCAAATAATCATAATTAATAGCTCCAATATTAGTTATTAATTCATTTTTACTTGGATTTACTTCTTCTACATTTGCCAAACGAAAGAAAAAATTTGGATAATCTTTTAAGACTTTCCGGATAGGATAAGCTATAGAATCTGGTTCTAAACCGCCAGTAGACACCTGGTATAAAAGCGGTTGAAAGGTGTGGTAATTATTTTTATCTAAAAGTAGCACTTGCACCTCTTTTTTACTTAATTCTTTTGCTAAAGAAATACCTGCAAAACCTCCTCCTATAATTATGATACGGGGGAAACTACTTTTTGGAATGTTCATTGCGCTCATAAAAGTAAAAATAAACAATCGGTGTTAGCTAGCATAAAAGAAAATGCTATTTTTATAGTGATCTATAATAGAAAAATTCTTTTCCCATGATGAAACAATTACTCCCTGTCTTAATAAGTCTTTTTTGTGTGCCTTTTTTAATGGCCCAAGAAACTAAAGAAGATGTTCTGAAAAATTTAGAATCTAAAAATAAAGAATATACCGCTATAGCCCAAAACATATGGGATTATGCTGAGATGGGGTATCAAGAAGAACAAAGTAGTGCGCTTTTACAAAAGACACTCAAGAAGAATGGGTTTACTATAAATGAACCACTATGGACTTAAAGTCCATAGTTTCTGGCTGGTGACTTAAAGTCACCCAAAAGTCATCGTTCCAATATGAAATTTGTGTTTTCTCCATCATCTGGCTTTCTATGATGCTCCAAATACTCATTAACCATTTGATCAGTTATATTACCTGTACTCCAACAACCATAACCTATTCCCCAAAAGTGACGACCCCAATATTTTGACTTTAATGCAGGAAATTCTTGTTGAAGCTTTCGAGAACTTCTACCCTTTAACTTCTTCATCAAATAGCTTAGACTCATTGATGGTCGATATTCAATATGCATGTGAACGTGGTCTTTTGAAACAACTCCCTTCAATATCTGAACATCTTCAGAATCACATATTTGTAATAAGATTGTTCGACAACGAATCTGAATATCGCCTTCCAAAACAGAATAACGATATTTTGTACTCCAAACTAAGTGAGCAGTCAACCTCGAAACGCTATGTCCATTAGTCCTTTGTTCAGCCATAAATCAAAGGTAGGTCTTTTTAGAAGCTAAAGCGAAATGCACTAAAGTGCATAGTTTTAACTATTTTTGAGACCAATAAAGGTGTCGCAGGAATCCCCACAGCTTTTATAGCTGAATATGGTAGTGGTTCTCCTGTAATTGCTATTCTTGGTGAATATGATGCACTACCAGGACTTTCGCAAAAAGCGATATCAAAAAAAGAATCTTTAGGGAAAGTTGCTGGGCATGCTTGCGGACATCATTTATTTGGTACAGCTTCTACTGCTGCTGCTATTTCCGTAAAAGAATGGATGAAGTCTAATGCTATAAAGGGTACTATTCGTTTTTACGGTTGCCCTGCAGAAGAAGGTGGGTCTGGAAAAGTATATATGGTAAGAGAAGGGTTATTTGATGATGTAGATATTGCACTACATTGGCATCCAGGCAGTCTGAATGCAGCAAGCGCTGGTGCAGCATTAGCCAATAAATCTGCGAAATTTAGATTTTATGGTATTTCGGCACATGCGGCAGCATCTCCTGAAAAAGGGCGTTCTGCATTAGATGGCGTAGAAAGTATGAATGCTATGGTAAATATGATGCGAGAACATATTCCTCAGGAAGCTAGAATACATTATGTAATTACAGATGGAGGAAAAGCCCCTAATGTAGTTCCAGATTATGCTGAAGTGTATTATTACGTAAGGCATAACACTAGAGACGTTGTTATTGATCTCTTTGAACGCCTTAAAAATGCCGCAGAAGGAGCTGCATTGGGTACTGGAACCACCATGAAATATGAAATGATAGGTGGTACACACGAATTACTCCCAAATTTAACTATTCAAAAAATCATGTATGAAAATTTGACTAAAGTAGGCGGATTCACATATACTCCTGAAGAACAAAAATTTGCAGATGAAATATCGCTCACGTTAGGATTTGATAAGACTGATATGGATAAAGTAAATACAATTGCACCCTATACCACGGAAGGTAAGGCTTTTGGTTCTACAGATGTAGGCGATGTTAGTTTTACGGTCCCAACTGCAGGTTTAAGTACTGCTACTTGGGTTCCAGGAACAGCCGCTCATAGTTGGCAAGCTGTTGCCGCTGGCGGTACATCTATAGGATATACAGGAATGATGAATGCAGCAAAAACACTAGCATTAACGGCTATAGATGTTTTTAATAATCCAGATTTAATCGTAAAAGCAAAAGCAGAATTAGAGGAAAAAAGAGGCAAAGATTTTATATATCTTCCCCTTTTAGGCGATAGAGAACCTGCTTTAGATTACAGAAACTAATGATTTTCAGGGTATTGAAGATATGGTATAAAAAAACCGATAAATTATTTATCGGTTTTTTTAGTTTTAAGTGTAACATAGTTATAGTTTACGCTACTAATAAGCATCAACCAACCACAACGTGAGTAAAGAATTAGAGCATTCATTTGTAACTGAACTTGAGAACAATCAGAATATTGTTCACAAGATTTGTACGCTGTACACAAATGATAGCGATGCCCATAATGATTTATTCCAAGAAATTACCATTCAACTTTGGAAAGCATATCCAAAATTTAGAGGTGATGCTAAATTTAGCACATGGATGTATCGTGTGGCATTAAATACAGCGATAACGCTATATAGAAAATCTAAAAAAAGCGTAAGAACAATTGATTATGATTCGGTAATATTTAAAATAAAAGCCGACGAATATGATGCAACAGAAGAACAACAGCTAAAATTAATGTACAAAGCCGTAAAGCAATTAAATGACATTGACAAGGCCTTAGTATTTCTGTATTTAGAAGATAAAAACTATACCGAAATTTCTGAGACATTAGGTATCTCTGAAGTAAATGCAAGAGTTAAGATGAATAGGATCAAGACAAAATTAAGAACCATACTTAATCCATAAGAGTATATAATGATGGATGAACTAGAATTATTAAAAAGAGATTGGCAAAAGAAGGACGTAGCACACCCAAAATTGACCTATGACGAGATCTATAAAATGCTATGGAAGAAATCTTCTTCTATTGTAAAGTGGATTTTTGTGATCAGTATTTTAGAATTTGTTTTACCACACCTTCTCTACCTACTGCCATCTACAAAAAACAATATAGACCTTTTTGGCACCACTGGTTTTGACAACTATTTCATAGGATTTTCTGTGTTTTATTATGCTGTAGTATGTTATTTTATCTATCAATTCTACCGTAGATACAAAGAGATTTCTGCCCTTGACAATGCGAAACACTTGATGTCTAAAATATTAAAAACACGAAGAACAGTGAAGTATTATATTATCTTCTCTTTAACTATGGTGTTGATCATGATCGCTATGTTTATGCTTGGTATTTACTTAAACAATGACTTTTCTGCGCTTATAACCAATATGAGTACGGATGTAAAAAATATAAACCCAAGTGAAATAAAAAGAACCTTAATTATTACTATTGGAATATTTGGACTTATTATGGTAGCATTAATGGGAGTCGTATATTTTTTACTTTACGGATTACTTTTAAGAAAGCTAAACAAGAATTATGCAGAACTTAAAAAATTAGAAATTTAAACACGCCATTTACGTTGTTTGTTTTCTTCATCTAAAGCTGCTAAATCTTTTGCAGAAAGAACTTTTAAGAATGATGGATGCTGTTCAATAGCATATTCTAGTTTCTCGATAATTGCGTCGAAAGACTCATTTTCATAATCAATATCTAAAGGTTCTTTAATAACCATAGATTGAAGAATTCCTTTCTTTTTAACACGCAATCCTTTTTTATCAAAAGAGCGTCTAAAACCATCAATAACGACTGGAACTACTATAGGTCTGTATTTTTTAATAATATGCGCAGTACCTTTTCTTAGAGGTTTCCACGGTGTTGTTGTTCCTTGAGGAAAGGTTATGACCCAGCCATCATCAAGCGCTTTACCAATATTGGAGATATCGCTCATTTTAACCTGCCTATTAATATCTTTACCTTCTGCTCTCCAGGTACGTTCTACACTTATAGATCCTGCATAGGCTAAAATTTTAGTCAGCAGACTTTTCTTCATAGTCTCCGCTGCCGCAACATAATACATGTTTAATTTAGGGTTCCAGATGTAACCAATATTTTTGATATTATTATCTCGCCCACTTAAACTTGCATTGAACACATGAAACATAGCAACAACATCTGCAAAATAGGTCTGGTGATTACTAACAAACAGCACATTAGTTTCTGGTAAGCTGCGGAGAATATCTGCACCTTCTATTTCTAATGTATTGAATCCTTTGTACCTTCTATGAGAAAGTAGCGCTAAAATACGAATCAACCATTTCTTAATAAATAAATTATGTCCAAAAGGATTTTTCTTAAATAGGGGCATCGTAGTTCGTTTAGTACCTACAAAATTACAAAATAAGCGTTATAGTACTTGCTTTAATAACTCTTTTACTTCACTCAACATCATTGCAGTAGCTCCCCAAACCGTGTAACCATTTAATTTAAAGGCAGGTACATCAATATTTTTTGCATAGGATGTTGTTAAATTTTGATTAAAAATAGCTCCGTCATCCATAAAATCTTGCAAAGAAACTTCTACAAGTGCAGCAACTTCTCTTTCTTGAAGAATAAACGGACTTGGATTTTTATACAATCCTATATAGGGTTGTACTTCAAAATTACTAGGAGGTATATATAATTCTGTAAGTGATTTTATAACTTCTACTTGCGCTGGAGGCACACCTACTTCTTCATGCGTTTCTCTTAACGCCGTTTGCAATAAGTCTGCATCAAATTTCTCTGCCTTTCCTCCAGGAAAGCCAATTTGATTAGAATGAACACCTTTATAAGTTTTCCTAAGAATTAATAAGAGCGTAGTTTCTTCTTTTTTAGGATAGAAAAGTGACATTACCGCTGCTTTACGAGCATTTTTTGATGCCTTTTCTATTTTCTGTAATTCGTTAATACGAATTTCTGGCGCCATTTTATAGTGCGAATCGACCCCTGGAAGCGGTAGATTTTTTATTTTTGAAATCCGTTTAGAAAAATCCTCAAAATTCATGGTACAAAAACAGTTCTATTTTTTAGCCTTTAGTATACTTCTTATGGCTTCTTCTTGTAAAGATACGCCAACAAAAACAACTCCGAAAACTTCAACTACGGAGATTAAAAAAGATTCGACTACTGAAATCTCTAAAAAAGAAGAACCTGAAAAATTTGTTTTGGATGAAGAAAATGCAATTCCGTTTTTCTTTGAATATTCAAAAACATTAAAAGAGGATAAGGTAAAAATAACGACTAATCTTGGTAGTTTTACGATTCAACTCTATGACGATGTGCCTTATCATAAAGCTAATTTTATCTATTTAACGAAAAAAGGATATTTTAATTCTACCTACTTTCATCGTGTGGTAAAGAATTTTATTATTCAAGGAGGCAATTCTGATAATATAGAAACAGGTAGAAAGCGTGGCGAAATAGGTAGGTATTTATTACCCCCAGACACCAAAAAAGGATACAAACACCATCGAGGTACTATTTCTATGCCTAGTAGTGAATTAGACAATCCACATAAACTAGCATCCCCATTTGAGTTCTTTATCGTGGTTACAAAGCCAGGGTCCTATCATTTAGATGATACTTATACACCTTTTGGTAAAGTTATTGAAGGTATGGATGTGGTTGATTTAATTAACAGCCAACCTGTAGAACAAGGTGATTGGCCAGTACAGAATATTCATATTCTTAAGGCTGAAGCTTTTTAAGGTCAAGATGAAAGTTCAAAAAAAAAAATGGTTTGAATCGGTTTATCTATTCATGAACTGACACGCTCTTCACTTTCATTTTATACAAACGTATGCTATTCTTTAGCCAGTTCTGCTGTCGTAGAACCGGCCCAACGAATACTTTTTCATCTAAAACGTGTTAGTTTGCACCTAAGAATTTAAACTTCCTTTGGTGTTTTATAGATATTAGGCAACGTAATCTTAAATAAAACGGCTAATAAACGCACTGTAATAACGATAATAATACCACCCACATAAGGGTAGGCATCTTTCAGTGGTAGTTTTTCTAATAAAAAGTAACCAATTCCGCCTAAAATACAAGCGGTAGCATATACTTCCTTTCTAAAAATTACCGGAATTTCATTACATAAAATATCGCGTATAACCCCGCCAAAACTTGCCGTTATGGTTCCTAAACCTACACACATAATTGGATGAAGACCTATCGCTACTCCTTTTTGAATACCCACCATTGTATACAAACCTATTCCAATAGTATCAAACAAAAACAAAGACTTTCGAAGGTATTTTAACTGGCTTCTAAAAATAACAGCACCAAATACAGTTCCTAAAATGGTAGCTAGATAAACAATATCTTCCAACCAGATTACGGGTGTACTTCCGATAAGAATATCACGCAAAGTACCCCCACCAACGGCGGTAACGAAAGCGATGATAAAAACTCCAAAAATATCTAGCTTTTTATCCATGGCCATCATAACGCCAGAAATAGAAAAGGCTATAATCCCTAAAATATCAATAGTAAAATAAAACATATGCTAATCTTGTGTGTAATAACTATAATCTTTAATAACAATATCTACAAATTCTATAGCCATAAGATCTGTGGTAATTACAGCTACTTTTTTAATTTTCTTACTTAACTCTACAATTACATTGTGGTCTCCTTTTCTACGTGCATCATCATACATTTGTTTAATCGTTTGCATTTCTCGGTCACTAAACACGGTTACTTGCGGAAATCTTGGCGCATAATCTTCTGGTAATTCTCTAAGAACAGTATCTCTAATACTTATTCTTTTTTTCTCACTGATTACCGTGGTACCAGCTGCCATATCTCCTACTCGCTGTCCGTTTCCTCTAAGTAATATGGTTAATACAGCTACCCCTCCAGAACTTAATGATATATCCAAAATTCGCAATATCCATCGCACAAAATAATTTGCAAATGTAGGGTTTGATCCGTCTAGTTTTACTACCCTAATTTTCAAAGCACTTTTTCCTA
Source organism: Cellulophaga algicola DSM 14237 (assembly GCF_000186265.1). Lineage (NCBI taxonomy): Bacteria > Pseudomonadati > Bacteroidota > Flavobacteriia > Flavobacteriales > Flavobacteriaceae > Paracellulophaga > Paracellulophaga algicola. Next base: position 3,297,122 of record NC_014934.1, on the reverse strand, counting down.
CCGTTTTACCATTATTAAAGGTTTCTAACAACAAATAATACAAAAAAGGGGGCAATGAAAATAACATATACATCGCCCAAGAATCTCCTCCATCCAAATTTAAGGAGACCATAAGTATAATTACAATAATATAATACGCAACGATTATGAGCGTATCGATCAAAAACGCCAACATTCGATCGCCTAAATGTGCTGTATTTTGACTAATACTTATATTTTGAGCGGTTTCTATTTGAAATTGTTCCATATTTTACTTTCTTTGGATAAATACCCAAGGTTAATGCGCGAGGCTGCTTTCGTTAAACAAAATAAAGACAAATGGACAACTTTTGAAAATGTCCTTGCAAAGAAAACAGAAATAAATCCTGACGAACTTTCTGACCTTTATATTGAAATTACCGATCATTTAAGTTATGCCAAGACATTCTACCCACAAAGCAACACTGAATTTTTTCTGAATGCACTCGCTGGGCAAGCCCATAGGCAAATCTATAAAACAAAACGAGAATCTAAGAACCGTATTGTACGTTTTTGGAAAACAGAATTTCCGACCATGTTTTACCACCATCAAAGAGAACTTTTAATTGCTTTTCTCTTTTTTGGTTTTTTTGTGGCTGTTGGCGTTTTTTCTGCCGCAAATGAAGGAGATTTTGTCCGTTCTATTTTAGGCGATAATTATGTAAATATGACCTTGGATAATATTGAAAATAATGACCCCATGAAGGTGTACAAAGAACAGGGAGAATTTAACATGTTCCTTGGTATTACCATCAACAATATTCGTGTAGCACTAATGGCCTTTGTTTACGGAGTTTTACTAGGAATAGGCACCTTATATATATTACTCAGCAATGGGTTGATGTTAGGGTCTTTTCAGTATTTCTTTTTTGAAAAAGGTTTGGGGTGGGAATCCGTAAGAACCATTTGGATTCATGGTACTATAGAAATTTCTGTTATTATTATTGCTGGATGTGCAGGATTGGTTTTAGCCAATGGTATGTTGTTTCCAGGGACTTACCCAAGAATAGACTCTTTTAAAACTGGAGTGCTCAACGGTTTAAAAATTGTAGTAAGCACTATTCCGTTTTTTATCATTGCAGGTTTTCTAGAAGGTTTTGTTACGAGACATACCGAAATGCCCGATTGGTTAGCTATTTTCATCATCTTTACTTCATTATCATTAATCGTTTTTTATTATATTATTTACCCAATTCAACTTCATAAAAAAAACCAAATACATGAAAATTCAACACATAGAATTTAAGAAAAAACGAGAGCTAGGCGATATTTTGTCCGATACTTTTGCTTTTTTACGCATCCAATTTAAACCTTTCTTTACTACCTTCTTTAAGATTGTAGGTCCTTATTTGGCCGTATTTTTAATTAGCTATGGTTTCTATTTTTCTAGTTTCTCTTCTTTATTAGATTTTAATGCAAATGCTAATTTTAATTCTAATCCTCTTAATGCATTTTCTAGTATCAATTTTATTCTTGCAGTAATTGCTTTACTATTTTCTGGAATAGCAACCTATGTACTTTCACAAGCCACTACGCTATATTATATACAATCTTATGCAGAAAATAACGGCGTTATTAACGAAACTGAGATAAGAAAAAACGTGTATAAAAATTTCTGGAGCTTCATAGGTCTAGGTATTTTAGTTATTTTATCTGTAGGGATCGCCTTAATATTTTGCTGTATTCCTGGAATATTTTTATACGTACCACTTTCTTTGAGTTTTGCTATTATGGTCTATAGCAAAAGAAGTGCTACTGATTCCTTTGGGTATAGTTTTGATTTGGTTAAAGAACACTGGTGGATGACTTTTGCTACTATTTTCGTAGTAGGGCTTATCGTTACATTTGCCTCCTACGCTTTTAGCATCCCTGCCGTTATATACCAATATTTTAAGTTGGGTATTTTTTCTGGAGAAATGGATGCAGAAAATATGGATGTAAACTTTGTAGACCCCATTTATATTGTTCTAAATTTAATTTCTACGCTTGCGCAATTCTTATTTAATATTATATCACTCGTTGCTATTGCTTTTATTTATTTCAACCTTAATGAAATAAAAAATAATGAAGGAACTATGGAACGTATTCAAAAATTAGGAGGAGATTTAGATTCGTAATTTATATGAAGCTACTCCTATTCATTTTTTTCGCTACAACTTGTCTTTTGATGCCCTTACAAGCACAGCAGGACACTCTTGTGGTGCGCTATGATGATTCACAATTAAGTACTCAAGAGATTACTGAAGACGACTTGAGTGCGTATAAAGATGATGCTGCGTTTAACTACGAAGAGAAGATAAAAGAACCAACTTGGCTTGATGATGTTTGGGCGTGGTTTCAAAATATTATTACCCGAATATTTGAATGGATTTTTGGTATTGATGCTGCTGTAGGACCCTTATCTTTTTTTCTAAGACTACTTCCTTATTTGCTTATCGTTTTTTTAATCTTTATACTCATTCGCTTTTTTATAAATGCAAACTTAAGGAGTCAACAGAATACTACTACAAACGGGAATATCGTTGGGTTGTCTGATGAAGAAAATATTATCAAAAATGAAAATATTGATGATCTTATCGCAAATGCCGTTGCTAATAAAGACTACCGCTTAGCCATTCGATACTCCTATTTAATGATTTTAAAGCTACTTACCGAAAAAGATATTATAGCATGGGAATTACAAAAAACAAATTCTGATTATCTTAATGAGATAAATAAAGAGCACTTAAAAACACCTTTTAAAGCTAGTACCCGTCTTTATGAATATATCTGGTATGGCGATTTTACGATAGATGAAACCAAGTATCAAAAAGCAGCAATGGCTTTTTCCACGCTTAAAAAAAACATCCATGAAAATTCGTAAAAAAAGTATTATTTACATCATCATAGGTGCACTTACTTTCGCACTAATATTGTACTTAGAATATAACAAAAAAGAAGCGCTCAACTGGTTTCCATCTTATGTGGCACAGCATAAAATTCCCTATGGTACAAAGGTCCTAAATGATATTTTTGAAAAGAAATTTACGACAACTTTACCTGTCTCCGTGCCTCCTTTTGAGTTTCTAAAAGAGATAGATACTAAAGAAAATACGTATGTATTTATCAATAATTCCGTTTCATTTTCAAAAACAGAATTAGAAACACTTTTAGATTGGACCACTCAAGGAAACACCCTATTTATTGCGTCTTCAAATTTTGAAAAAGAATTGTTAGACACGCTACATTTAGAAACCAAGAGTCTTTATGGTGATGAGGGCTTAGAACATCAGTTTCAACACCGCTTAGTGAACCCTCAATTAAATTCGAAAATAAAATATCAATATAAGAAAAGTTATAGCACTATGTATTTTAGCCAATTAGATACGCTAAATACTATTGTGATTGGTGAGGTTTCTAATGCATCAGGCAACGGAACAGATTTTGAAACACACCCAAATGTTATCCAACAAAAATTTGGTAAGGGGAATATAATACTAACCACCTTCCCTATCGCTTTTACCAATTATTTTATTTTAAAAGACAACAACCGGAATTACACTGCAGGACTATTATCCTATTTAAATAACGAAAATCCTATTTATATCGATGCATATTATAAGAGTGGTAAAAAATTCTACTCCTCCCCTATGTATATCTTTTTAAATACAAAAGAATTAAAATGGGCGTATTATATGATTCTTATAGGGGCCTTAGTTTATGTGTTGTTTGAAGGCAAGCGTAAACAAAGAGCAGTGCCTATTGTAAAACCATTACAAAACCAGACTTTAGCATTTACGAGAACCATAGCAGAAATGTATTATGAAAAAGGAGATCGTAAATCTATTGCGCATCATAAAATAGCCTTCTTTCTAGAATATATTCGGTCTCACTTTTATTTGAATACGTTAGAGGTTAATGAAGACTTTTTTCAAAATCTCGCAGCAAGAACACATCATGAAGCGTATGAAATTAAAGACTTATTTTCAATATTCAGTAGTCTAAAGCATAAAGAACATATAACAGACGCAGAATTAATAAAGTTGAATACTGCGATAGAAAATTTTAAAGCAAACGCCCATGGAAAATAACGAAACAAATACAAGCGATTTAAATTTTGATAATAGAATACCCTTAGAAGATTTAAAAAATGCGGTAGATGCTATAAAAGCAGAATTAGCCAAAGTAATCATTGGTCAAGAAAATTTTATAGAACTGCTTATTGTTTCTCTTTTGGTAGATGGGCATGTATTGATTGAAGGTGTTCCCGGAATTGCAAAAACGGTTACCGCAAAACTTTTTGCCAAAACTTTAAAAACCAATTTTAGTCGCATCCAGTTTACACCAGATTTAATGCCTAGTGATATTTTGGGCACCTCTATCTTCAACGTAAAAACAGCTGAATTTGAGTTTAAAAAAGGGCCTATTTTTTCTAATATCGTGTTGATAGATGAAATAAACCGTGCTCCTGCTAAAACGCAAGCGGCCATGTTTGAGATCATGGAAGAAATACAAGTAACTATGGATGGTACCACCTATAAAATAGATGCCCCGTTTATGGTTCTAGCAACTCAAAACCCAATTGAGCAAGAAGGTACATACGCCCTACCAGAAGCACAATTAGACCGCTTTTTATTCAAAATTAAAGTAGAATACCCTACGTTAGAAGAAGAAGTGAAAATTATACAAACACATCATGAACGTAAAGGAAGCAAACCACAAGGATTAATTAACGCTGTAATTACACCAACGCAATTAATAGATTTTAAACAAAAGATTCAAGAGATTGTAGTTGAAGAAAAAATTATAAAATATATCGCTGAAGTAATTTCTAAAACCCGTAACCACCCACATTTGTATTTAGGAGGTTCTCCAAGAGCTAGTATTGCTACTTTAAATGCAGCCAAAGCTTTTGCTGCCATTGATGGGCGTGATTTTGTAATTCCAAATGATATTAAAAGAGCCTTAGTTCCTGTTTTAAATCACCGTGTTATTCTAACTCCAGAACGTGAAATGGAAGGTATGAGTACCGATAGTGTGATAAAAATGATCATGGAATCTGTAGAGATACCTCGGTAGTTGATGGTTGATGGTTGATGGTTGATGGTTGATGGTTGATGGTTGATGGTTGATGGTTGATGGTTGATGGTTGATGGTTGATGGTTGATGGTTGATGGTAAGTTCAAAAAAAAAGGCTTAAAAACCAAAACTAACTACTGTTTTTAAACAGTAAAGAATTAGAGTTAATAAAAAGCAAATGAAATTTTTAAAATCGTTTTACATACATAATTCCTTTTTTAGGTATATCGCTATTTTATCAGCGTTATTTATTGTGTCGTACTGGGTAAAATGGCTTTATCCTATTGCTTGGATAACAACCTTCTTATTATTAGCTACATTTTTCTTAGACCTCTTTTTGGTATACAGTACAAAAAAAGGCATAGAAGCTAGCAGAATAACCCCTCAGAAATTATCCAATAGCGATCACAACACCATCACCTTAAATTTTAGAAGTTTTTATCCTTTTAAAGTCCTTATCAGTATAATAGACGAATTGCCAGTGCAGTTTCAAAAAAGAGATTTTGACTATACGACTACACTACTCAAAGGAGATAAAAAACAATATGACTATACCGTACGTCCTGTAGACCGTGGGGAATATGTTTTTGGAAATTTAAATATTTTTGTTTCTTCCCATCTAAAAATGGTAAAGCGCAGGTATCTATTTCAGAAAGATGAAATGGTACCTGTGTACCCAAGTATTATTCAAATGCAACAGTATGATTTCCTTGCAATGAGTAATAATCTAACGGAATTTGGACTTAAAAAAATTCGCAGAATTGGGCACACCCAAGAGTTTGAACAGATTAAAGAATATATTGCTGGTGATGATTTTAGAACTATAAATTGGAAAGCTACTGCGAAAAGAAGTCAGCTTATGGTAAACCAATACCAAGATGAAAAATCGCAGCCTATCTATTCTATTATAGATACTGGAAGGGTTATGAAAATGCCTTTTAATGAACTTAAATTAGTAGATTATGCTATAAATTCTACCTTAGCTTTTTCTAATGTTGCTTTAAAAAAGAACGACAAAACAGGCATGATTTCCTTCTCTAAAAAGATTGAAACTTTTCTACCTGCTGTACAAAAAATCACGTATTTAAATACCATTTTAGAAAAACTATATAACGTAACTACAGCCTTTACAGATTCTGATTTTGGCTTGCTCTACGCACATATCAAAAGAAAAGTAAACCACAGAAGTCTACTCTTATTATATACCAATTTTGAACATATTTCTGCCATGCGCAGACAGCTTCCATTTTTAACCGCTATTGCTAAAAAACATGTCTTAGTGGTCATCTTTTTTGAGAACACAGAACTAAAAGAACTTATAGAAACCAATGCAGAAGACATTCAAAGTATATATCATAAGACTATTGCTGAAAAATTTTCTTTAGAAAAACGATTAATGCAGAAAGAACTGCAACAATATGGCATACAAACCATACTTACAAAACCAGAAAACCTTACCATAAACACCATCAATAAGTACTTAGAGATAAAAGCTAGAGGGCTGTTATAACCAACATTCTGATGACTATAAAGACCGATTATCTATGCCTTAGAAGAGTTTAAAATCTACTTTATCGATAGAAAATAGTTTTAAAATTGAGGATATTAATTATTTAGCTTTATTTTTAGAACTTACTAATGAATACCTACCACCATGAAAAACACCCTTTTTATCCTATTACTTTTAATTGTGTCTACCCTACAAGCACAAGAAACCTATTTGATGTGGAACGATGTAGACACCCAAAGATTCGGAAAAGAAACAATTTTTAAGTCAGATGAAAAACCGCTAGAGGGAGCTTATAAAATTGCAGAAAATAGTGGTGCCTACACGCAAGCTACTTTTAAAAACGGAAAAATGGTAGGTACTAAGAAAGATTTTGATTTCACTGGGAAATTAGAACAAGAAATTACCTTTAATGAGAATGGGCAAGCAAACGGCAAAAGCACATCTTACTACTCCAATGGTAAAGTATATGAAGATTTCATGTATAAAAATGGCCTCAAAGATGGCGAATGGAAAACCTACACGAATAAAGGCGTTCTTCAAAAAATAGAATCTTACAGTAGTGATTTAAAGAATGGTAAATGGGTAGCACACCTCAAGGATGCCAGTACCGGAACAAAACTTGTAGAAACATCTTATTATAAAGATAATGAAGCCACGGGCAAATGGAATCAAAAAACAGAAGACGGCCGTTTAATTTGGGAAAAAAATTACTCTGATGCTAAAGAGTATTCTAAAAAGGAATATTTCTCTAATGGGAAATTAAAATCTGAAGAACTTTACAAAGACAATAAATTAGATGGTACTTGTAAATACTATAGCTCTGCAGGAATCATCCTCAGTGAGAAAAAATATGACGCTAGTTATTTAAAAAATCTAGTTAATTTTTATGCTAACGGTACTAAAAAAGAAATCGCAGATTCTAAAGATGGTCACCGTAATGGTGCTTACCAACTCTATTCTGAAGATGGAATACTTATTCTTGAAGGACAGTTTACCATGGGCTATAAATCTGGTGAATGGAAAAGTTATACAGATGATAAAATGCTAAAAGACATGTACACTTTTGAGGATAGTAGAAGAAAAGGTCCAGCGAAGACGTATAATGCTGCTGGTAAAGTTGAAAGTGAAGGTGAGTATCTGAACCATGAAAAAACGGGTCTATGGAAATACTATAAGCTTAACGGAAAGATTTCTAAAGAAACAGAATATAAAAATGGAAATGTTGTTTCCGAGAAAAAATACAATTAAGACAAAAAAAAACAACCACTAAGTAAAATAATAAGAACACTTAGTGGTTATTTTTTGCTTTAAAAATACTAAAGCAAGCTAATTGTAAGTTATCTAAAAATAGCTATGGAATATTTAGAAAAAGTAGATTGGCCTTTTATTTGGAGTATAGTAAGAGATACCGTAATTCCACATTCAGGCACATTAATTTTTAACACCCTCTTATTTCTATTCCTAGGCTTTGCTATTTCACTGACCTACTCTATCGTCATTGCAAAGAAAAAACTACTCAAAAGAAAACCAAAATATTATAACTGGGCTGTAAAATTATACATCCCTATAATCATACTATCTTTCTTATATATTTTTGGACAAATAGGTCTTATCCGTGGCATTTATAAATGCTTAGAAAAAGAGAAAACAAACATTGTTTCTGGAATTTACACGAACACCTTAGGTTTTGCCTTTGAAACCGAAGAAGCTAAAAATAATTTCATTGGCGAAATACAAGCCACTGCCATAGATACCAAAGACCGGTCTGATGAGTTTATATTTCAATTGAGAAAAGAATCAAAAAACCATAACTCTGGCTATTCGCTCATAGATTCAGGGAAAAATAAAATAGCTGATTATTTAATTACAAAATACGGTACAGATATTTACAAAGCAGGAGTGTATGCCATGCTTAATTTTGCAATTGCCCATGCAGCGCATACCAATATGGATGAAGTGATTACTTATGGTGACTTTAGTGCGGCAATGGATTTCTTAATGTCTGTAGGTCATAAAGATATTGAGCAAGTTGTTTTAGAAAAACTAAACGATTGGTTTACTTCTTTGCTAGACAACCAATACAGCGCTATTATCAAGCCCTTATATATGTTGGCACTTCTCGTGCTACTTTTCCCTATTACTGAGTTTTTCATTTACAAGAAATGGGTAGAGCCTAAGCTCCTTGAAAAGGAACTAGCTGCGGCAGAAACCCAAGAAAACTCTCCAGAAAGCACGATTAATTAAGAGTTGAGAACCCATAATTAAGATAGTGGTTTGGTGCTTTTTTAAAGAGTTTGTGTAATTTTATAAGGTCGAAAATCCATATAATATATTTAATATTCTCAAAAAAAAACATCTAAATAACCAATATGAATATCTCATATCAGTACAGCCAGGTTTCTAGCTTAAAAAAAACAGAAAAAGAAAGTAGACTTTTTCTAGCTCATTTTAATGAAGAATACTCGCAAGCTGAAACACCTTGTTTCTTTTGGGGCAAGCTTAATAACCCATACCTAGTAGCAAGAAGTTTGCTTACACTTTCTAAAGTTGTTGCCGCCAACTATATGCCTTTAGGCAGTTCTTTAAGAGATCCTGTAATTACTGCCGGTGGTAATAAATTGAGATTAGAAGCCTTTTCATCTTGTTGTAGTGTTTATGCAAAAGTAGATTTACTGCCCGCTTCTTTAGATGGTGATTTTTTACAGCAAGGCACCACAAACGTAGATTTTAATACTGAAATGATTTCTGCTTTAAGTAAAATCAGAAAAAATGAAGAAGTATTTTTTTCTATCGGAGAAAAAGATTTTGTGCTGCAAAAAGATAATAATAGCGTCGTAGAAAAAAAAGTCTCTTTACCCTTACGGTGGATAAAAGGTATGGCAACCGTTCAAATTTTAGCTTCAGAATTAACGCCATTTTTAAAACTAGATAAACTCCAAATTCAATTACTTTTTAGAAGCGTACCAAAAGGAAACATCAATGACGATTATCATTTAAGTCTAAGAGGTAGAAGACCAAATCTATCACCGGTTAAATCGCCTAAGAGTATCTGTATTGGTGGTGTACATCGATTAAGGTTACTTGACGGATTGGTAAACCTAGCCGATTCGTTAACCATATACGCTATGGAAACAGAAAATGCCACGGCATTTGAGTTTCAAATGAAAAATATGCGTTTTACACTTATGCTTTCTAGAAGTTTTTGGCGAGGTTTTTCGGGCGAAGGCACCGTATTAAGTTACTTAGTAGATGATGTACCCGATACTTGGTTAGACAAATTAGATAACTATGCCAAAATACATGAAGAATTTAGCTTAAAAGACAATCACTTACAAGAGCTAAGTACAACAGATTTTAAAAATGTTGCCACTAGGCTGGCTTCTATGGGCTTACTTGGTTTTGACCTTACTGACCAAGTTTATTATTATAGAAAGCTGCCTTTTAAAATGAACAGGATCGAAAGCTTAAACCCTAGGTATAAAAATGCTTTAAAAATCATTAATAAAGGTGACTACAAATGGCTAGTAAAAAATAAAGAGATTGAGGTCAAAGGCAGTGGTCATTATCATAAAGTAGTATTATCGAAAGAGAAGTCTAAATGCACCTGTACCTGGTATGCCAGCCACCAAAATGAAAGAGGAGATTGTAAGCATATTTTAGTGGGTAAAATCTTAAAGAATAAGGAGCAAACAGAAATTGAAAAAATAATAGAAGAACTAGAATTATGAGCGGAGTAATAAAGATGTTTGAAGAAAAACTCGCCAAAGAAGAAATCACAGGAATTAAGAAATGGTTTTTAGGTTACGAATGGGAGGATAGAAAAATTTTCATTGAGCATTTAAAACAATATGATGAAGTAAAAAGAAAAACACTTTCTCAGGTTCAAAATACAATGATTTCTTTATTAAATTTCAGCTCTCAGGGGGTTTTAAATTTAACTAAAATAGACCTTGATGTTTCTGTCTTAAGTGATATTGAAATCGACGAAGTTTTATCTTTTTATGACTTACAAAAACCAGAAAGCAGGTATAAAGAGATTAAGGCAGATATAGCAAGCCCTGAAAGTTTTCTCACATACATACCTTACACGGTTATTAAAGCTTTATTTGAGAAGAAAAAAGTACCTTTTGATAGGCAAATTTTTGTAGCCTGCTTAATTCGTTTTAATGTTTGGCACAAATCTCATTTTACAGAAAAATTAAAACCTGAAGCTGCCGAAAAGGTAGACCGTATTTTTCCGAAAGATCAGTTTACCTTAGATATTTTAATGGCTGTTTTTGAAATGGAACTTGGTGTTGATGGCGCTTTTTATTTAGAACGCGATTTAAATATTGGTGCTATTATTTTAAAATTAGTAAATGACGGCACATTAGATAAAGGCAAAGTTCAGCAGAAAATATTTGAAGCATTCAACAACCCTACGCTAAAACAAAGCACTCAATCTTGGGTTAAAAACGTTTACGTCGGACTCAAATTTACTAAAGAAGAAAATCTGGCTTGTCAAGCACAATTCATAGAATTACTGCATAATGATATAAATTTAATCAGCAATTTCAGTCTTAAAATATTAAAACAAATTTCTACTGATAAAACTTTCGATTGGTCTTATTTTATCGACTCTTTAGATGGTATCGTGTATCGCAAAAAGTTTAATGGCGGATTAAGACTTGCACTGGGCATGCTTTATAAAAAGCTTCAGAAAGACAAAACTCTTTTAGAAAAAACGTGTATAAATTTAGTCCCCATATTTGTTCAAGAAGAAGCTAGTATTCAAGAAGAAGCTGTTAAAGTGTTTAGCTTATTAGAAAATAACAACGAGGTTTTAAGTGAAGCTTTAGAGCCTTTTATAAGTACCATGCACAGCGAAACAAAATCTGCCTTGGCATTTCTATTATCTAGCGAAGATTTAGCATTAGAGATTCCCTATGAAAAATATAAACAAGAAAAATACACTCCCCTACCTAGTTCTGCGCTTCAAAAATTAGAATATATAGCCACTGAAGACGATTTTATATTTCTATGTACCAAAGTGCTAAAAAGTCAAGATGCCTTAGATTATGAATTATTTCTAGAAGGACTTTTACGCTTTTACCATATAAAGGACACGCAGAAAAAGGCTTTAGGCTCTGCTCTAAAAATGGCAAAGAGAATGACAGAGAGCATGCATATCGAAGCTACTGCTAGAGAAGGTGTTCATCATATTTTTGTAGCCAAACTAATCTGTATTTGGCTAGATCCTGAAGAAGTAACCATTGAAGAAGAAATAAAAAACTGGAAAACCCAAAAAGGGACAGGTAAATATTTACATGACTATACCGAGGTTAGATTCTTGACCTTTTATAGGTTATTGGGGCGCTTGTCATTTATAGCAAAAACCATTAGAGAAGATAAAGATATAGTACTTTTTAGTACCCCAACACATACAAATGGATCAATAGATATCAATGTCTTTTTTGAAAGACTTTATGTATACGAGCAAAACAAAATATCTATAAATGAAACTGATTTTAATATTGCATTAAACCGACTAAATAGGTGGTCTGAGTATAATAAGCCTCAAGAAAACAAATCTGAGTATAGAGATATACTGAACTATATTTTAGATAAAAAAGCAACTTTTGACCCTAAAAAAATAAAGAATTTAGAAAATAGCTGGTTCACTGCCTTTGTCATCAAAAACCAATCTAAAAGCCCAGAAGCCATAGACTTTTTCTTAACAAAAAAAGCAAAATGGTGGACGGCAGAAGCTAAAGATCTCTTTAAATTCGGAATGCGATATTCTGACAGTAGCAGCTATAAATGGGCTAACATAACATTTGACTTAGCATACACTAGAGATGATGAAACAGTGGTTGACGTAAATCATTTTTCTTATTACTTATTAAATTATGAATACATAATTGCAGATGTATCACATTGGTTTCTTAAAGACCGCTATTACCAAGAACCTCTATACCTCTCGTTGATACTGAACAACTACAGATTTCTTTCTGAGATGGAAGCACGTGAAAGTAAATCTACCATGGCAGCACTGCTTGAGAGTATAAAAAACCCAATTCCACTTGAACAAAACGGAATGATGTTTCTATGCTTAAGTCTTTTTGCAGGGAATACCACAGTAAGAAATACTGCATTAGAATGGCTACTAGAATTGATTGAAGCGGACTATTTGGACCTACCGCTATTTTCTAAATTCGTTACTCAAATGCTATGTAATGAGCATCATCCTTTCCCAATTAAAAGAGTCAGCGAACAGTTTGAACAATTGCACCAAATGGGCGGAAAATATGTAGCTGTTCTTCACCATACACTTCAAGAAATTTTAGCGCATATAGATCCTGAAAACCTACCAAAAAGTTTTAAAAACATTTTACATTTCTACTATGAAATCTTAAAATCTACTGGCTCAGAAATTCCAGAAAAAATAAAAGAAAAATTAGAAGCTATGTCAGATAAGAATGCAGTAAAAAAAGAGGTTAAAAAGATATTAGCAGTTTAGTAATTATCAGAAACGATAGCAATAAACGATACTAGCTAAGGGTTTTTCCCAAAGGTCTGTATGTTTTGTTTTGTGGTCTCACTTTATTTTAAACTACACATAAAGCTCGGAATTAAAACAAAAAAATGACTGAAAATTTAATCCAGAATTTTTCGTTCTTAATTAACAATACCAACTAAAGATTTAAAATTAGCTCTAATTTCAATAAAAAAAATGGCCATTGACCCTATCTATTCCACCGCTTTTATTCTAGCTACCTCCATATTTACTATTCTAGTTGTAAAGAGACTCGGTTCCCAAAGTGGTTGTATTACCTATGGCTATATAGGCTTAATTTTATTTAGTATTAATATTTTTTTTATCTTCTCAGGGAGTATTTTCATAAGTACGCTCAAAGACACCTTTACTGTATTAGTATCTGGCGAAAATTACACCGCAACGGTTAGTAGTTACTCTAAAGAAGAAGTTTATGATTCTGACGAGGATAAATATGAAACAATGTACACCCCAACAGTAAGCTTTACTACCAAATATGGTCAGACTATTGAAAGAGAACTGGACTTCTCCACCACAAATTTAGAGCTTGGAGATGCCTATAAAATCAATTACAACAAATTAGATGATAAGGTCATTACTCTAGGGTTTATGTTATTTATTAAACTAGCAGGAACTTTTATTTTCTGCTTTATTTTTTCCTTCCTATTTATTGGTGAACTACTCTTTGCTTTTAACAAAAACATGGATACATACTATTCTATCGTAAAAAAAGCAGGCTTCTATTTCTTCTTGCCTTTTTTAATGATTGGTTTTGATGCGCTGCTTATTTATGGCCTTTTAAATGGAAATGAGGTTCCTTTTTGGGTATCTCTCGTGTTAGTTTTTTTTATCGTTGTACTTACTTTAGCCATCGTTGGATACTTAAAAACGACCTACGCAAAAGGGGTTCCTGTTATGGTACAGGTAGCTCCCAATAGATGGGTTGGAGATTGGAAAGAAGAAGAAGAAGAAGAAGAATCTATTGATTCCTATAGTTCGGATTAAAAACAAATTGAAAACTCAAAAGATTTCTCGATACAACTTATTTCTCTACCACCGTTTTTAAAAAACCCGTTTGAAGTAATAAGTGTTTTATAACAAAACTAGTAGTCTGTTCTAGCGTTTAAGAGGTAAAATGAAAGTTACAAACCACTAATGTTAGTAACAAGTAACTGTATTTACTAAAAATCAGAAACAAGAATAGAAAATAACAGTTATTTTTATCCAGAATACCGTTTTGTTCTAATAATTAAACCAAATACCAAAGATAAAAAGCACTATGGAAAATATCACAAATGATCTAATTAATTACTTCCAAAACAGTACTGAAGCTACACAACAAATCTTATTTCTTTCAGAGGTGGAACATCCTATTTGGGATGATTACTTAAAGATAATTGAAATAGCAAACAAACAAATACTTGAGCCTTTAGGTCTTATTCCTAATGAGCACATTTTAGCGTTTATTGGAGTACATGCAAAAACGCTTATTACCGGAAAAAGAGATAGTGTAGGTTTTTTAATTACCAACTTTAGAGTTTTATCACAAACAGATATGCCAGGCTTGTTAAAAGCAGAAAAGGCAGCAGTCAATTTTTTCACTCAGACGAATTTACCAGAAGAAATAAATACAAACGTCTGGAAAAATTTTCTAATTAAGAATAAATTATCAGTACCAGAAGAACAATTAAATGCAATGCAAGCTGCTTTAAAAAATGTTTTAAGCATTGCCCTACCGCAACTTCAAAAACTAAATTATCTTCCAGAAAAGATTATAAAAACGTCTAATATTAAAGAACGGATTAAAGAATTAGAACTAGAAGATGTTTTAAAAAGTTACGTAGAAAATGAAAAGAAAATGAGGAAATTTTCTGAAAAACATAGTGTTTCTGACATAAAATTTGGAATGGTTGACAAACCTTTATTTGGGGGCGCTTATGGTTTAGTTCTTACTCCAAAAGGTATCACAAGTCGTGACTTAATGCAAGATAGTGTTACTTCTACTTGGGATGCAATTCGCTCCAATTTAGCAACTGTTACTGATAAGAAAGATGTCATTAATGCAGGAAAAGAAAACCACATAATTCCTCCCTATTATGCTGAATTTGTAGCACCCTTGATTATTTTAATTAATGAAATCGCTAATGGAGAGGTGGTGATCTAAAAAATATTGTGTTTATAAACCATTATTAAACACTAAACCCTACCGCAATACGTTCTATTTTCTCAATATACTTTTTATCGAACAAAGAATTTATGTCTAGACCGATGAAAAGTAAAACATACGTACAAAAAAATTAATATGTATAAAATAAATGCATTAGCTTATTTAGGACTAGCACTCAATGCTTTAATTTTAGCCTACACAGGGTTTTCAGAGCACTATAGTATGCTTTTTATACCAACACTTATAGCCTATCTCTTTTGTATTGCGGGTATTGTTTTAATGATTTTAAACAAAACCAAAGTAGGAAGTATCATTTTTTATATTGGAAGCGTCTTATTTATACCGTTAGGAATGGTAGGAATAATGGGCGTCAAAAAAACAGTCAACGATTTAGAAGAAATTAAATTTAATAAAGAAAACTATGGATAAAATAACTGAAGAAATAGAATTAAGCTCTAAAGCAAAAAACAAATCCTTTATGTTAGGAGGAATTTTCCTTGTGGGAACATTAATTATTTCTGCTATGACAAAAACGTTGGTTCTAATGCCATTAATTTTTGGGATACTTTTTATTGTTATTGGTTTTTTAAATATGAATATAAAAGCATTTAAATTTTATGAAAAACACTTAGTTTTTCAGGCTGGCTTTATTAATAAAAAAATGGTTTTATATAAAGATTTAGAAGGTTACAATATTGAGAAACGAAAAATAATTATCCATTATAAAGAAGCGGGCAAATTAAAGTCGCTTAAGCTCTTAAAAGAAATCATTGCAGATGAAGATATTACTGTCTTACAAAGAAAGCTAGATTTATTGCTAAAAAAGTAACTTTATTACAAAATATGCCTAGCTTGGTTTTTATGGCGTAATTGGTACCTAAAGAGTTAAATTAGTAGTTAATCTAAATAGGATCTTATAGAAAATATTGAGTTGTGTTCTATATTCATTTTCAGTAACGCCCCCTCTTTTGCATAGTTTCTTATTAAATAGTAATGAGTGAATAGTATTACCCTTAAAAATATTGAATTCCGTGACATTGTCTTCCCTGCTTTAGTGCTTTTTATTTTCTTTGGATTGTATAGCACGTATAAAGGTGAGGCTTCGCTCCTAGAAAACAAAAGCATTACGCGAGGAAAGCTTACTGAAGTATCTTACGGTGAAGGTGGCTCTTTTGACTATCGATTTTATGTTAACGGCATACTATATGAGGCTAGTGATCCGGATGACGCTGGATGGCCCGATTATGTTAGAACTGCAAATCCTATAATTAATGGTTTTTACAACGTAGCCTATGACCGAAAAGATCCTTCTAATTCAAAAATAATAATTGATGGTTTCCCAAAACATGAATCTGAACTTTTAGCGTATGCAGACACTATAAGTGCTAAAGTAACTAAGGTATTTCCCGTATCTGATAGCTACGCCGACTTATATATTAAGTACACGTTTAAACGTAATGAATTTTCTTTTAGAACCAGAATTCATAAAGACAGTCTCCCCTGTGGAAGTTTAGGAGAATGTAAAGAAGCTACAATAGCACTTATTGTTGCCAAACAATATCCCGAAATAAGCAATTTGTATATACAAAGTTATGACAGACGTGCCATGAGAAAAGACAAATTGAATAAAATGCAGCAATATTAAAAGTAGATACCTGCCTTTTTTTCTATCTTTTTCTATATTTACTAAATAGCTATAATTCATAGGCTAAGCATAAAAACAATACATGACTAAAATACTTGGTTTCATGACGTTTCTATTCATTTTCTCGCATAGTGCAACAGCACAAAAAAACAGTTATTCATTAGAAGAGGCGCTACAAACTCCGGAACGTATTGAGTATTTAGATTTATCTTCTAAAAACTTAACGGAAATACCTAGCAGTATTGGAGCGTTAATACATCTTAAAACGCTAGATATAAGCAATAATCTGTTAACCCAACTACCAGAAGAAATAGGTAATTTAAAACATTTGGAAAAACTAGTTGCCAATAAAAATAAACTCACCCAACTACCAGAATTTATTTTAAATTTAAAAGAGTTAAAGGACCTAAGATTAGATAAAAACCAGATTTCAACGCTCCCTAAGAAAATTGATAAGTTAGCTAAACTTGAAAAATTAACTTTAAGAGACAACCGGTTAAGCGTACTTCCTAAATCATTTTATAATCTTCTAAACTTAAAAGAGTTAGACCTAACAAGTAATACAATTACACAAATCTCTAAGGATATCTCAAAGCTACAGAGCTTAACGGTCTTACAATTACAATTTAATCCGTTAAAAGAATTGCCAGAAAAAGTAGGCAATTTAGCTTCATTAGAAACACTTTGGCTTAATAAAACGGAGCTTTCTTCATTGCCACATTCCATAGGAAAATTATCTAATTTAAAAGATTTAAGCGCTGGGTATAATCATTTAAAAAGTATTCCTGCTACGATAACAGCACTTAAAAACCTTGAATCATTGAGCTTAGAAAAAAATTTAATTTCTAGCTTGCCAGCCGATATTGGTAACTTGACAAAACTGAAACGTTTAAATTTAAACACCAATAAACTTACGAGTATACCTGCCTCTTTGGGTAATTTAAAGCTTAGCGCCTTATACCTGAAAGAAAACGATATTACAGAACTTCCAGAAGCTGTTATTGCGATGGGATGTTATGATGTTGAAAAAGACCCTCAAGTGTATTATCCTTCCAGAGCCGAATTAATGATAAAAGACCGAGAGCGATTAAAAGCCAAGAGAGAGAAAAAAGCAGCAGAACGTAGCCTAGAAGAAAAACAAGAGTATACTGAACTAGAAAGAATTCGCTTAGAGAAATTAAAGAAGGAAGAGAAGTTTCGTTTATACCATAATGTAGTAACAGATGCCCTTCGTATGCATGCGTATGAATTAAGCCAATTAGCGCCCTTTTCTTCAAATATAAAGTACAAAGAAATAGTCATCAGTTTAGAAGTAAATATTGATAGATATAACGTGTCTGAATATATTACACCCTTAAATTATCTTATGCATCTTTCAGAGATTCCTGATAATTTTAAAACCATACATTCTCTTTCAAACACAGAAATCATCAACTTTAAAAACATAAGTCACCTTGCTGCCCATGCTTTGGCAGACTCATATCTTTCTGCTAAAAACTACCCAAAAGCTATTGAATATTTAAATTTAGCTTTGGTTGATTATCCTTATCATTCCTTTAGTGGTACTACAGTGAACAAAGACCGCTTAAGGATTAGGACAGACCTTGCTAAAAGCTATTCTTCATTGAATACTAAAAATATAGCATTCCTCTATTTACTGGCAAATACTATCAATAGTTCTGGGTATGGCGATTATGACAAGCTTATAAAAGAATACGCAGTACATGAAGATAAAAAACAACTTAAAGAGGATATAGCTGTTGCTGCAGAAACCATTAAAATACATGATGATGGTTCTTATGACATTACGTTTAGAGGCAATACACATACTTTCTTTGATGGTCCCTATAAAAGTTCAAAAGCCGATATGAAAATAATATTAACATCTATTGCGTTAGAATAACTATAGTGGTTAGACTCGTTTCTAAACATTAAACAATTTATGTACTTTTAAATAAAATGGAAATGTTAAAAAAAATAATAGTAAGGATAGTCATCATTGCTTTACCATTGGTGACACTCTACGCTTATTTTCTAATGGAGTCCGAAGCAAATAGCCGTAAAGAACACCCTACAGATGTAGGTTTAGGCATTGCCATTATGTTATTTTTTATCCTTACAGTTTTAGTGATTGGTTTTAGTATAGATTTAATTAAGAGACTTCATAAAAAACACTATAAAGTTGCTTTCATAGACCTCTCTTTTCTATCCCTATTTATACTCCCTATCTTATACATAAATTGCCAAATGGGAGGTTGCTGTGATGATTTTTGTAACGGGTATATTAATTTTATGAATAGGGTATTTTAAAACCCTAAATTTAAAAAGAGGCTTGCGAAACTTTAAAGAGATAGTTTCACTTCTACACAACTGAAACAAAAAAAATAGAAAACTAAAATGACCTATCTAAAAATTTTAATACTTTTAATACTCTTGCTACCTAAGCTATCTATTTCACAAGTAGAGAGGATAAACATTCAAGGAAAGGTAGTAGAATTTAGGACCACAAGCACTAATGAGGATACACAAACAGAAACTTTAACTCTTTTTACAGGCGATAAAGAATTAGCTTCACTTATTCTTTCAGATTTTGATGGGGATTGTAGCAGTGAGAATATTGAACTAGGCACCTATAAAATAATTGAAAACAGCATCATTTTCTATTCCTATTGGGCAAGTGCAGACCGAATGCAAAAAAATAAGTATCCGTATGGTTTTAGAAAAGAGCAGTATAGGTTTGATACAAATGGTGAATTAGTGCTAAGAACGACTGAATTATACATAGAAACGTATGTAGATGATTGGACGGTACACCAAGGGATGACGTTTTTAAATACAAATCCAAAATCGGAGCATGAACTTAACTTAAAGAACGATTATATAGCTAAAGCTGAAAAAATGTACCAAAGTCATTTTGTATTAGGAGCAGAAAAGCAACAACTAGAACAAGAAGTACGAGAAATTTTAAAAGCTAAAATAAAAGAGAACACTGGCTATTGGGCAGAAGTGTATGGCAAAAACAGTAAGCATTAAATAATAACTATATTCTTAGCTATCGTTTGTAGATAATATAAAAGAGCTGCAGAAGAGCATGGAAAAGATGGTAAAATCAAGATATAGTACTCACAAATGTAAATGAGTTAGCTATTGCAACAATTTCTACTATAGACTATCTTAACGCTTCTAAAACTTACCCATTGAAATAGACAGAAATAAGTCTGTTGCTATCATTTATAAAATGATACAACCTACACTAAATTAACTCCTTATTAATGATCACAATACTTGTTAAAATACTATTCTTCTCTTGCATTCCTTTAGGTATCATTTTATTAGTTTTCGCCATCAAAAAATTGAGAAAAAAATTTAATCAACACTCAGTTTTAGAATTTCCATACCAATATACCAGTCACCATTTTCATATAAAAGAAGCTGGGATATATGCGATCTGGCTTAAAGGGCCATTACTTAAAAAAACGCCTGTAACCAAGTTTGAGCCACGTATCATAAATACCGCTACTAAAATGAACGTAACGCTTAATACACCCCTTTTTCGGACACAGTTAAACAGCTATAAGCAAGGACAGATAAAATTATTTTATTTTACGGTAAAAGAGGGCGATTATGAAATACGAATACTTGAGGGTTCTAGTAGCTCAAAAATTGAAGGGTTTATATCACAGGTACTCCCGAATAGTACTCCCGAAAATTCATTTTTTATTCAACTTAAAAAAAGTCAACCCTTTTACATAACCATACTCTTAATTCTTTTAATTATAATTTCTGCTGGTTTAATTTTTGGAGGGCTGGTATTGGGACTCTTATCAACATTGCTATTTGGTCTACAACAATAGAGAAGAACATTGGCGTTGATTGGGAGATAAAAAAGAAATACACACGACCTAAAAAAAGAAGCTAGTACCCATTTTACAACTCATATTGTTATATTGACCCTATACTTAAAAAAATGAACCTAAATTATATTCTAGGAGCCATCATCACCATTCCTCTTTTACCCCTACTCTATTTTCAAGGAAAAAAAATAAAAAAAAATGTTCCTAGATTACCGGAAGCAAGAGGACCTAAAGGGATAACTTCTATTGCCTCTAAAAAAGTTCTCCGCATGCTAACCATAGGAGAAAGTACTATTGCTGGTGTAGGTGTCGCTACACATCAAGAAGGTTTTACAGGTAATTTAGCTAATGAATTAGCTATAGCATTACAGACCAATATTGAATGGAAAGTTTATGCCAAAAGTGGTTACACTGCCAAACAAGTGTGTGATAAAATTATAGGCACTATTACGGAAAAATCTATTGATATTATTGTGATAGGACTCGGCGGCAATGATGCCTTTGAATTAAACTCTCCTAAAAAATGGAATAGAGATATACGTACTCTTATAAAAAGTATCCAACTAAAATTTAAAGGAGTTCCTGTGGTTTTTACCAATATGCCCCCTATTAAAGAATTTCCTGCATTTACAGCTTTAATAAAGTTTATTATTGGTAATCTAGTTACAATTCTAGGTAACGAATTAGAAAAAGTGGTTAAAAATTTTGATAATGTGTACTATTATACCCGTCCAGTAAGCTCTGTAGATCTCATCAACCGCTATAACCTTAACATACATTCTTCTAATTTTTTTAGTGATGGGGTGCATCCCTCAAAAACTACATATCAAATTTGGGCAAAAGATATTTCTAATTTTATACTTGAATCTCCAGATATTAAAATTGCACTACAGCGATAAAATGGTATAAATCATTTCAACTAATTATTGACGTTTTTAATTTTCAAAGAAAACTACAAGCTCATAAAGAAATAACGATTACTTTTATTTTTCGAGACTACTGAAAGTTCTATAATTCAGTTGTTCTAAAAAAATAGTACCATTTAAAACCTAAAAATTTTGATTGAAGAAAAGGATTTTATCTTACGTGAAGTACAACGATTAACAGAAGTTCTTAAAAATCTTATCCGTAAGGTTAATGATTTTGAAACTGGAAATGAAGAAAGCGCATTGGACCATATTAAGCTAACATTAAAAAATGAATTTAATATTTCTATATCAGAAATTTCAGAAATAGCGCCTGATGATTTCACTACCCTAATTCAAAACATGAATGAAGATCACCTTGAAAAGGTAATAGAATTAGTGTTTAAACTTATTAAAAAAAGTAGAGAGCATCATGGGAATTTAAACTTAGATGCATCAGAATTAATTATAAAAAACATCCAGATGATTACCCTATTGGACCAAAAATCAAAAACATTCTCTATGGAACGAATGCAAATAAAAAATACGTTACAAAAATGGAGCTAGCCAAAAACGTATAAATCGTATCTTTATAAGACCTTTACATATTTAGATTGAGCTAAAAACTTAAAAACACATACTCTTGAACGAAATTGAAAAACCTAAACAACGTGGGCAATTAAGACAACTTTTGGGCAAAGAATATTTTATTCTTAAACGAAGGTATCATTGGGTTTTTACTGACCGTAAATATGCGAACACAACCAGCAATACAAGTTTTACCCATTCTGTATTTAAACACAGATCTCTTGTGCTAAGACCGCTTAAAGATGTGGATATGTATCTTCAAGAAAATAAAAGAACAAACCTTAGTATTGCTATAAAACATTTGCATGAGATAGAGATAAAACCCAATGAATATTTCTCACTCTGGAAACTTGTTGGTCGCCCCACCAAGAGAAAAGGATATTTAGAAGGTTTGGTTTTAAAAAGCGGGGCCATAGATCGTGATATTGGTGGCGGACTCTGTCAGTTAGGTAATCTCCTATTTTGGGTTTTTGCTCATAGTCCACTGACCATTACAGAACGCTACAGGCATGGGTTTGATGTTTTCCCTGATGTGAATAGAAAAGTACCTTTTGGTGCGGGAGCAACACTCTCCTATAATTATATTGACTTGCAGGTGAAAAATGAAACAGAGCATAGTTTCATAATTAAACTATGGTTAGACAAAACACATTTAAACGGAGAATTATTTTCTAATAATGAAATAAAGGAATCTTATAAAATTGAAGAACGCAATCATCAAATTAAACAACAATATTGGGGAGGCTACTCTAGGCACAACCAAATATTTAAAATTATAAATACGGGTGAAGCAGAAACAGAATCAATGATTGTAGAAAACCATGCCATCATGATGTACAATCCGTTCCTTCAAAATAAAAAAGAATAACCACTACTATAGCTGACCACTACAACTATACCCTCCTAATTACCTGTTAAGATAGGTTTGTCATGTAAAACAATATAAACTAAGAGACTGATAATGCTGTAAACCCTAATCTAGATCACTCTTAGCTTGGGTAACATGATGAAATGAAGGAGAAGTTTCGGTCATGCTACCTATACCTTTCCTGTTTATTTTGAACATAACATCCTTTGTTGTAGTAAATAAAAGCACCGATAAAAAAGACTTTCTAAGGTATGGCTTTAAGACTACTAAAGCTTCCTCTAAGGTTAGCACTTCTTCCTGATCCTCTGTTTCTCTAGATCTGTAACGAAATTTAAGCAACACTTTAAAGCCTTTATCAGAATAGATTGGTCTCAAAAATATATTTTTCAAGTCGGGCTTACCAATAGTCTTTGCCATCGTTAACTTAGCAAATCGGCCTTCTTGAACACTTTCTTTTACTTGTTCCCAGAAAAGAACAAACATATCTTGGTATGGCATAAACTAAGGATTATAAATGATTTTTTTTTGAATTTCAAAAATACTACTAATAATTCAATTCATAAATCCGATTCCCCACTAATCAGGAAATTACTTAGAATAACCAGGTTTAAAAAAAGAAATCTACTAAACAGACGAATGAGAAAAGCTATAGAAAAATTGTAAACTATTGTAAACTGAAATAAACAAGTTAACCTTTAGTGGTATTTATAAGTATAAACATTTTACCTTATGCCATAAGAATAAATCAAAAATGCTGAAATTTGAAAAAAAATAAAATGTCACTCCTAAAATTACTTTTTTTGTTTCTATTTTATAGTATTAGCTGTATAAACGGTTATGCTCAAAATGACCTGTATTCCTTATCATTTACAGCCAATCAAGAAAACTATAATGATTCCTACTGTTCACTATATTATAATCTTGAAAAAGAAGGACATCAATATATCTTAACTAATCCCAAAGGAATTAATGTTTTGAAAAAAAAATATGACACTATTCTTTATACTCCAAATTTTATAAAAGCTATTCTTAGTGATTCTATTGCTATATACAAAACCTGTACGCTTGAAGAAATTAAAATACCAGAACTAAAAGAGGTCTATTTTATAGAAGACGGATTAGAGGTTCTTACTGCTACTGGACCGCACTATTATGATAATTCCATCTCAAAAATTAATGCCTTTCCCGAACCAGATCTATTTTCATGTGGCACGGTCTATTCTACAGAATACTCCATAAAGTATCTAAAAGATTTAAAAAAATATGTTCTCATCATTACTAAAGGTAATTTTGGACTATTAAAAGAAAAAATAACACTTCATTTCAAAGGCATACCAGATGCTATAGATAGTTTAAGTTTTTTAGACGGAGGTAATTATATTTCAGTGAGTGTAAATACTCAATATAAAAAATTCCCCAATCATATTAAAATTATACGGTACGGCAAAAGTGAAATTTATTATTATGATTTTGATAAAGCAATTTATCAAAAGTCAGCCAAAGAAAAACCTGATTATTTTATTAGTAAAAGTACTAAAGATACCATCTTCTTTCCTCCAGTTAGACCCTCCAACTTTTCTAAAGAAGAAGGAAGTGTAACTCTTGAAAGAGTTACTCCTGAGGTATATGATCAAATTGAGCAGAATACTATAGACCACTTAATATACCTCTACAGTGATGATCAGATTGGAATATTCCCTCAGCACCTAATTCCAGATTTTAATCAGTTTAGTCAGAAAACAAATTCGTTTTACCGAATTACCAAAAACGGAAAAGAAGGATGGTTAGACATTAAAACGTTTAAAGAATTCTACAATAAAGAATAAATAGGTACTGTACTTTAAATAAAATGGGAGATACTAATTGTTCTAACCAATTAAAAAAGATGTGAATTTTGATTCGTTAAATTTGAAATAATCCTACTCCTCATCAAGAACCTACTAGGATTTTTTACCTGTTTATTAAATTTTTCCTACAAATAAACACTACGTAAATCTACGTAAATAACAAGCTATCCGTGTATTTTCTATTTTCTATATAAAAAAGAAACAATCCCTAAGTAGCTTACTCACAACACCTATTCATCGTTAAAATATGCGCTTCATCGATTAAATAGGAAATATACAGAAAATACACACGAATATTGTTATAACTTAATTTCGTACGAAATTTTACCCTCAAAATAAAATACGTAAGAAATAACTTAAAAACAGCTATCAACCACTGTAATGACCAATAACGTACTTTGTTCTGTTCCTACTCCCCAACTAGCACTATGTATTAATAGTTGTTACAAAGAACGTACACCAAAAACTTTTCTTTATGGCACAACTCATCGTCTACCTCATCATGTTATTGGTTCTATATATCATTTAAAAATATTTAATAATAAAGAAAACATAGCTCACTAAGAATAGTGTTAGATAGTAACTAAGCAATAAATACACATCAATCTATGTAAAAATAAAACACCGCATAAAACAAAAAATCAACCACTTCTCAACCCACACAAGACTTAATGAAATTTTTAAAAAAAATTGATAAAGTTCTGGCCGCATTTGGTAACATGCGTGCTTTAGAACGAAACCATGTAGATACTTTTACAGAAAATTTAATACAAAACATACCCGGAAATAAAATAGCTGAATCAAACGAAGGCCAAATTTGGACGAGCTTTCAAAATTTAGCAGGCTATTATTTCCTAAACACAACCGTACTTTCTCATATTAAAATTAGAACCACAAAAGGCACTAAGCTTATGTTTTGTGATGGTCAGAATAATTTTATGATTACTTCTGATAGCGATGAAATAAATTCTAATTTTTCAAACATTTCAAAATGTTGGATCACTAAGATAAATTACATTATTAATAAAGAGCAACTCAAAAACATCAAAAAAAATAATATCAATAAAATCAAGTTAAGTTACAAAAAGAAAACGCTTACTTTTTTTGGCAACCTACATACTGATGCATCCACACTAAAACCCCATCTCATTCAATAAAACCCTCCCTATGACTAGAGAAGAGCATTTAGTATTTTGTAAAAAATGTACCAATCGTACCCTAGATATGCAACAAGGAATGCTTTGTAACCTTACCGGTTTAAAAGCAGATTTTGCCCCCACATGTTCAAATTACAGCCTAGATACTAGTATAGAAGAGCGCTTAAATGACGACAAGCACTTACAGCGTGAAGACATAATAACCTTAGTTTCAGATGAAAATCTAGTAAAAATAAAAGCGGAGCAAAATTTACCAGCAGCTATTTTTGGCGGACTTTGTGCAGGTATAATAGGAGCCTTACTATGGGCTGTCATCACCACTGCTACTGGGTATCAAATTGGATTCATGGCCATAGGTATTGGTGCAATGGTAGGGCTTGCCACAGGATATTTTGGCAAAGGAATTGACCTAATATTTGGATTATTAGGTGGTGGGATAGCCTTATTAAGTTGTATTCTAGGGAATTTCTTGAGTGTTATTGGAGCTATCGCCACCTATGAGGAATTAGGATATTTAGAAACATTAGTTCTTTTTGACTATGCGCAAGCCATTCCTATTATGTCTGAAACTTTTAGTCCTATGGATATTTTGTTTTATGCCATAGCTACTTTTGAAGGTTACAAGTACGCCTTTAGAAAACTTACGGAAAAGGAACTTTCTCAGAGCAACAAATAACCCTATCCATTGAGAAATTAATGCAAAACCTATTGTGTTAACATCTATAGTTTTAAAGTTAGTCTGCTTTTTTATTAGGCTCTAATTTAGAGTATTAATAAAAAAAAGCTTATGAAATTTAATATAGAAGGAAAAACTGCTCTTATAACAGGAGCAGATTCAGGAATAGGAAAATCTACCGCTGGTTTTTTAGTCGATGAGGGAGTTACCATCATACTATCTGATAGAGATCAAGAAGCCTTAAATGAGACTATTAAAGAATTAAAAGAAACCCGTAAAGACGCTAAAATTTTCGGAATTACGGCAGATATCACTAAAAATGAAGAAGTAAAAGCCTTAGCTAAAAAAATTAAAGATGATTTTGGTGGAGCGCACATTGTGGTTAATGCTGCAGGTGCACGTGGAGCTGCGGGAGATTTTTTAAGTCTTTCTGATGATGACTGGATGCAAACCATTGATGTAGATTTAATGGGAGCCGTACGTATAGCCAGGGCTTTTATTCCGCAAATGCAAGAGCTTAACTGGGGTAGAATGATTATGATTGCTTCCGAAAATGCCTACCAACCCTACGAAGAAGAGAGTCCGTATAACGCATGTAAGGCAGGAATTATCAACTTATCTAAGTGTTTATCACGTTCTTACTCCAAAGAAAATATTTTATTTAACTGTGTTTCACCTGCATACGTAAAAACACCAATGACAGACGCTATGATGGAAGATTTAGCCGAAGAACGTAATTGTTCTGTAGACGAAGCTGTAGCGTGGTTTGTAAAAAATAAGAGACCACATATTGCCATGGAACGTAGAGGAAAACCTGAAGAAGTTGGGTCTACTATTGCATTTTTATGTTCTGAGCATGCTACCTACATCAACGGAGCTAATATACGCGTGGATGGTGGAGCGGTAGAATCTGCTTTCTAAGCTATAATTTGTTTTAAAAGAAGTGCTAATTTTTTAGGAGCTTCTAGAGGTATCAGATGACCGATACCATTTAATGGAATAGGTGTTGCTTTTTTAAGATAAGGCAACACCTCTTTTTGTATCGCTACATCTTTAATAACAGAATCATCCATAGAAAAAATAACACTTACTGGAGTCTCTAAATTTATAACTTGAGTTGCAATAGAATTATTCATTCCAGTGTTTAACCACCATTGCCAAGAAACTTCTGCTATTTTCAGTTGCGAGTTTACGGCATAATCAAAGCGTTCTTTTTTTAAAGATTTAACAATTCCATTCTTCACTGTTTGTATGGCTTCTGCCCTATCAGTATGTTTCAACATGCGCTTCTTTTCTTGGGCAGACATGTCTTCTGTTGTAGGAGGAGAGGGAGCAACTAATATAATTTTACTTGGTGGATTATCAACATTCTGTAAGGCCGCATGTAACGCTAATTTACCTCCCATAGAATGTCCTACTAGGATATAATCCTTAAGCTCTAGTGTCGCAATTTCATCATTAATAAATTTTGAAAAACTGGAAATAGACGGAGTTTCGGATACGGAGGTGCCTCCAAAACCTGGAAGAGTTAAAGGCAAGCAGGTATAATCGCTTTTTAAGTGTTTAGATACCCATTGCCAACTTCCTGCATCACCCCCAAAATAATGGAGAAACACAATCGCTTTTTTCGAATTCTTAACAGCTTTGTCTTTCTCCATAGGTTCCCGTTTTATTTTTTCTTTTTAACTATTTTTTTAAACAGTTCTACAAACAATACAGTTATTGCTCCAAATACCAGCCCCACAACAAACTCTTTTACCATACTTGGCACACTATTAAAATGGTCATGTAGCCAATGGATATTGTGAACAAAAATTCCGCCTGCAACTAATAATAAAGCAATAGTACCTACTATAGCTAAAATTTTAATCACCCATGGCAAAGCGTTTACTAATACATGCCCTACTTTATCAGAGAAACTATCTTCTTGCTCATTTAGGTTTATTAATTTTAAACCAAACTCATCCATACGAACTATCAATGCTACGATGCCGTACACGCCAACGGTTGCCAAAATAGCAATTATAGTTACTACCATTATTTGAATGGAAATTTCTTTTTCTGTAACTGTACCTAGCGCGATAATTACTATTTCTACAGAAAGGATAAAATCGGTTACAATAGCTGCTTTTACACGATCTTTTTCTAAAGCTAAAATTTCTTCATTAGTCATATCAACATCCAAATTCTTCTTTTCATGATGTTTGAGTACTCCTAAATATTCTAATATTTTTTCTGCTCCTTCATAGGCAAGATAGATGCCCCCTAAAACCAGAATAACTGTAATTGCTGCGGGTAGAAATGCACTTAATAGAAAGGCAAAAGGCAGAATGATTAATTTATTTAAAAAAGAGCCTTTTGTAATTGCCCACAATACAGGAATTTCTCTGTCGGACATAAAACCTGAAGCTTTTTCTGCATTCACGGCTAAATCATCTCCTAAAATACCTGCTGTTTTTTTTGTTGCTATTTTACTCATTACGGCAACATCGTCCATTAAAGCTGCGATATCGTCTAGTAATGCAAAAAAACCTGATGCCATAGTTGTTGTGTATAAATTTCAGGTTGCAAATTAACCTTTTTCCTTTATTCCACTAAACCAATTGTAAATAATTAGAACTATAGCGAGTATTAATAGGATATGAATGATACCTCCTAAAATTTTAAATACTAAAAAACCTAGAATCCATCCTACAAAAAGGAGTACTACTATACCCCAAAGTATCTTATTCATATTTTTGTTTTTTATTTTAATACTGTAAATTGAAGTCGCTCTTCCTCTGCCTTCCCTAAATTAGTTTTAATCGTATCTAAACATTGATAAAGCACTGTTTTTAATTGATTAAAAGAACTAGGCTTCTGTAAGTAGCTATTGGCTCCCATTTCTTGAAGTTTTTCAACCTCCCAATCATTAAATGATGTGGAATAAATGATTACATCAATACCTCTAAATTTTTCTTCTGCCTTTATATCCGCAAGACATTCAAAACCATCCATCATGGGCATTTTTAGATCTAAAAATATGGCTTTTGGTAAGGCGGCTTCAGAAAACAAATCTGCCATTAAATCTACCCCATTTTGAAATGTTGTTAGCTCAATATTGATAGGCAATTCTTGTAAAGCATCTGAAAAAAATTGACGGTCATCTTGATCATCATCGGCTAAATAAACTCTCATAAGGCAGTAAAAGGTTATGGCAAATGCAAAAAAACACAGCCTATTTTAAAAGATTAAAAATAGGCTGTGTTTTGATAAGATACTAACTTTAAAAAACTAGAAATTAACTCAAATGATTTTTTTTTAGAAAAAATCAAACAAGGCTACTACCCCATTGTAGGAGATAACACAAGCAAAAAATAAAGCTGCGAATAGCCCAATATTTAGGCCCAAACCTGCTTTATATTCTTTCATTAAGCCCTTATTATTTACCAAAAGAATAATTCCAAGAATTACTAAAGGGAGTACAAAAACATTAAATACTTGTGATAATATTTGCATTTGTATTGGATTTGCACCAAAAATGGGAACAATTAAGGCAAAACAAGAAGCTATTCCTGTAATGATTTTAAATTGTTTTGAGGTAGTATCTAGTTCCCCAGATTGATAATCGGCAAGTAAAATTGGAGCAATCAATAAACATGGAAAAATTGAAGAAAGCCCGGCGCTTAGCGTTCCAAAAAAGAAAAGTGTTAAGGCAAATTTACCAGCAACAGGCTCTAGTGTATTAACCATATCTAAAACTTGGGTTACTGGTTTCCCTTGGTGGAATAAAGCTCCAGAGGCTACCGCCATTACTGAGGCACTTATTATAAACACTAAAATTGCCGCAATAATAGCATCTTTCTTTTGTTGACTTCTATTACTCATATTCCATCCTTTACCTTTTACAAACAAAGGTCTTGATAGAAATGTTGCTGCTGCCATAGTAGTCCCCACAAAAGCGGCTACCATCATTTTACCCCCTTCAACTTGTGGCACACTAGGAATTAACCCTTGCGCGACTTCGATAGGTAATGGGTATACCATAAATAAGGATATAATGAACGATAATCCCATGATCGTAACAAAAATAACCAGTATTTTTTCGAAAAATGTATACTTCCCTACTAGTAATAGACTGTACATTATGGCGATAACAACTAAAGCAACGATAAGTACTACTTCATACCTACTACCAGACAAATCAGGAAAATAGATGACAATGATTTCAAAAATAATATTTGATGAGATCCCTAGAATACCCATTAAAGAATTCCATTGCCCTAAAGATATTCCGACAATAATTAGTACGGCAATAAGCTTTCCATATTTTAAGTGCTTTTTAAAGGCATACAATGCAGTTTCTCCTGTAACTAAGGCAAAATTTCCGTAGGCATACATTAAGATACCTGAAAAAATACAGCTCAATAGTAAAACCCAAAGTAATTGCATGCCGTAGGTGCTCCCCGCAACAATCATAGAGGTAACACTCCCCGTTCCTATGGTATAGCCAATGGCAAATATTCCAGGTCCGAAGGCTAAAACTAATGCTAAAATCTTTTTTAAAAGTGAGGGCTTGCTTGTCAGTTTTTCCATAAAATGCTTGTTTTAAAATGGATAACTATAAATAAATATCATTAAATTAATAAAATCTACTTAAATTGGTTACCCAGATTGGTTCACCAAAAATAGAAATATTATTGACACATTCAAGTTTTTGAGCATAAATTACACTTATAATCTCAAAATAATATACACTATTATATGAATAATTTATCTCGTGAAGATTTTCTAAAATTATCAGCATTGGGTATGGCTGCAATTCCACTTCTAGGAATGAATGTAGTAGAACATGTAAAAACCATTTTCAAGTAGGGAACCAACTGTTCATTTATTTTCTAAACATTTACAGTTTTTAAAGTATACAGAAATGTCTAAAGCCGCTGTAGAAATGGGTTTTAATGGCTTAGATATTACCGTTAGAAAAGGCGGGCACGTAGCTCCTGAACATGTAGAAACTGATTTACAGAAGGTTGCAAAGGCCATGCAGGAAGTTGGTCTTTCTACAACATTAATTACTACCAATATTACAGATGCTACAACTCCTAAAACTAAACGTATTTTAGAAACCGCTAGCAAACTGGAATTTACGAATTACAGGATATATTGATTAGAATATCCTAAAGCTGTTTCTATTCCTGAGAGTATTGAAAATTTTAAACTTCAATTTGAAGAACTTGAGAATTTAAATAAAACACTACTACTTACGGGTTCCTATCAAAATTATGCAGGTGTACATGTGGGTGCTCCTGTCTGGGATATCCATCAAATTATAAAAGCTAGAAATCCAGAATTTATGGCATCTCAATATGATATTAAACATGCTATAGTAGAAGGTGGCACCAGTTGGCCATTAGGATTACAAATACTACAATCACATATAAAATGTATTGTAATCAAAAATTTTAAATGGAGGTAAGAAAATGGGGTATGGAACCCTATAAATGTACCTTTAGGTGAAGGAATGGTAGATTTTAAAAACTATTTCTCATTGCTTAAAAAATATAACTTTATGGATATTCCAATTTCATTAGATTGTGGGTATGATTGGTGAGGTGCAGAACAAGCTGCTAAAGAGATATCAATTACTAAAGAAGAGGTCTATAAACGAATCAAAAAAGATCTAGAATTTCTTAAAAATGCTTGGCGTCAAGCAGAATAAGAATTATAATGAAATTACCGTTTTCAAGACCCAAAATACCCAGAGCATTTAGCCGTAGAAGAATGTCCTCCCGGAAGCATCTTGGTAATTGATAGCCGAAAAGATGCAAGAGCTGCATCTGCAAGTCCTATAGTACCTACGCGATTAATGGTTTCTGGAGTGACTGGTCTAGTCACTGATGGTGGCTTTCGCGATATCGCAGAAATACCAGCTTTAGCGATGCCTTCTTACCATCAAAAGCCCTCTGCTCCAACCAATTTAACCGTACACCAAGCTATTGCTACTAATAATCCTATTGGCTGTGGTGATGTTGCTGTTTTTCCTGGTGATGTTCTTCTAGGAGAAGATGGTGGCGTTATGGTAATTCCGGCAACTATTGCTGCATCTGTAGCTCAAGAAGCAAGTGAAATGACGCTATATGAGATTTGTCTTAGAAAAGTAGATGCAGATTACCCTATTAATGATTTTTTACCCATTAACCAATGATAAAATTCGTGCAGCATTTGAAGCTTAGAAAAAAGCTTAAAGTTTTGATCCGTAAGCTAAATCTCCTGCATCGCCAAGACCTGGAATTATGTACCCTTTAGCGTTAAGCTCTTTATCTACTGCTGCAATCCATAGTTGGGTACTTTCTGGAAATATTGAATTTACGTAGGTAATTCCTTCTTCTGATCCTATCACCGAAACAATATGAATTTCTTTAGGGGTACCATAACCTTCTAAACCTTTTAAAACATTTTCTAATGTTCTTCCGGTAGCCAACATGGGATCTACAAGAAGTAGTGTCTTGCCTTCTAAATTTGGAGCCGCAAAATAATTTACAATAACTTCAAAATCGTCCGAATCATTTTCATGATGACGATATGCTGAAATAAAACCATTTTCGGCATCATCAAAATAATTTAAAATTCCTTGATGAAAAGGTAAACCCGCTCTAAGTATAGAACAGATAACAATATCTGAGGGCGCTAAAGGTATTGTCTTTTCTCCTAATGGCGTTGTAGTTAACTGATCTGTATAGGCTAAGGTTTTGCTTAATTCATAACTTAAAACCTCTCCTACGCGTTCAATATTTTTTCGAAAACGCATACTGTCTTTTTGTATGGTTACATCACGTAATTCTGCAATAAATTTGTTTAAAACTGAATTTTTAGTTTCAAAATTATGAATAGTCATAAAGCGTAAATTTCTCTAAAATTACACTATTTAATAAGAGATTAAAAAATCTATTTAATTCCTTTTCTGTTTTTTTGCATTCTTATTCATTTTATAGAAGACCAAAAAACCAAAAATAGCGATCAACAATCACATCTACAATAAATGATTGTGTATACCCATTTTTAATACTAACCCACAACCAATTACCAGTAACAACACCATTACACACGGGTACTAGCAAACCAAAAAGACTCCCTAAAAGCAAAGACGTTTTATTCGTAAACGCATTGTCTTTTTTAAAGACAAACACCAATGTTAACGCTAACCAACCTATAAAATAAAAGTTATAAATAAAAGATTGACTCGCAGGTTCTACTAGTTTAACCGCTATAAAACTCAGTGCTGTAATTGGAAACATACTTAAACATATTGCCAAATAAATTTGAACTACCCTCTCGTTAAAACGGCGTTTTTTCTCTGGTATATTTTTTTTATCACGAGCAACCAACCAAATCATAACTCCAGAGATAATAACAAAACAGGTGACAAAACCTAACAACATACTTAATAGTTTTAACGCCAAGCCTCCATAATCTCCATAATGGATTCTATACAAGATATTCTTAACGGCTTCTACATAACTTTGCTCCGTAATCGGGTTTTTCTCTGAAACTATTTCTCCCGTTTTAGCCTTGTAGATCACTTCCCCCATGCCATTAAAACTAGCTGTATATGCTAAATGTCCATTGAGCAAAACATGCATATTTTCATCGCCATAATTAAAAATATGTACTTCAGAAATTTCAAAGTCTTTCCATTTTTTTTGGGTCTGTTCCATATAATTAGCTACAGAAACATCTGCCATTAGTTTTTTATACACAGGTTGATAACTAGGATGCGCATAGCCCAAATCCTCATAAAATTTGGCTTGATCCCCATTATACATGATCAAAACATTAGGAGCCACTAAAAGTAGTTTTATCATAAAAAATGCTCCCGTAACTGCATAAACAAATTGAAACGGTAACCCTAACATCCCTAATGTAGTATGTGCATCTGTCCACATTGTTTTTAATTTTTCTAGTGGCCTGAAAACATAGAAATTTGAGACTATCTTCTTCCAATGAACGAGTACTCCTGTGATAATGGCAAACAAAAAAAATAGCGCCACAAAACCAGATAAGTAATACCCCATAGGATAGGGTATTTGAGCAAAGAAATGCAAACGATATAGAAATTCGCCCAATGAATAAGACTCTAAATAGGTATTTTCTTTAAAATTTTTAGTGTCTATGTAGAAGAATTGTGCACTCTTAGTTTCTTCTGGCGCTACTGAATCTTTTGAAGCGGCAATGGAAACTCCCACTTGCTGTTCTCTAAAATATTTTTTTAGTTCAATATCCCTGCCATATAAATTGTGCGTTTTAGTAATGGTATCTAGAACAGCATCTACATTAAATTGCATATCATCTGTAATTTCTACAGTTTGATTGCGCTCCCAATTCACAATTTCATCTCTAAAAAAAGAAAAAGAACCTGCAAAAAAAATTACGTAAAGAGCTACACTTATTACAATACCACTTACGGTATGGGTATGAAAAAGAATATTATAAGTTCGGTTTTTCATTAGGCTATAATTGGATTGTAAATTTTACCTATGTAAATTAAAAAGGAAAATACTAAAGTGATTAAGAGATAAACTGCCCATATTTTCCAACCGTTTTTAGCTAAAAAAGCAACAATCATTAATACCACCCAAAGTATGAACCCCGTAAAGGTAGCTGTGATTATTATTGCGGTATGGTTAATTACATAAGCAAGTGCTATATGAGAAGAAATGCTCACTAAATACCCTCCGACTATTCCGGCTGTGATCTTAGCAAAACGTTGCCAATTAGAGGATAAGTATTTTTTATTTGCTGGCATAGTACTTATAATAGAAAGGTTTCAAAACAAAAACACGGAATGAAAATTAGAAGTGCAATTTTATACGTGATTAAGTGTAAAGGGGCTAATAAAACAATAAAGCTAGCAAGGAGCATTAGTGTAATTAGAAAAACAAGAAGTCCACTTCCTAAGCCAAATAAGTAACTGTGTAAAAAAACAGAAATAGCTATTAAAATACTAGCAAATATTTTTCCGAAACTACGATGAGTTTCTATCCAGTTTTCGAAGCCGAAACCAACATGTTTTACCGCTCTTTTTGACGTATTATAAAACATATAGAAGGAAATGAAAACAAGAAATATTGCAATTGAAATCATAAATTGAACCATTAAAACAACCCTGGATGCATGAGCTCATCCAGAATTGTTTGAGAAAAAATAAACTAACTCACTTAAATAATGCTATTGAATACAATACGTTGCGCAATGCCAAATAAACTCATAAGCATCCCCATTGTACGTCCCGGGTATGCGTTCTTCAACTGTAGTTTCAATGATGTACTTGGTATCCCATGGCTTTTTAAATTGCACATACCCATTTTCATCGGTTTCTAGTGTTTTGGTCCATAAATCTGCCACATATACTTTAAATTCATTTTTTGCTAAAGGCTCATTTTTAAATAAAACCTGTAGTTTTACTTCTTCTTTATTTTCGGAAACATCTTTAACTGTTATTCCTGAGTCATTTAAGATTGCTGTTTCTCCTTTCGCTTTTCCTATGGCTATTTTTGCGATGGAATTGTAATGTGTTTTGAAAATTCCGAAATCATACTCGGTATAATCAATAACATTAATAGCATCATTATTTAAGACTACAGTATACACTCCCTCTTGCTTTGGTGTAAAATAACCTACATAATAGTCTTCTTTAGCGCGCACAGACAATTCACTTTTTATTCCTTCACTGTCTACCACCCAAAGTGTAAAATCTTTTACGCTAGGAAAAGCTTCTCCATTTACTTTTTCAATAACGCCGTAGGTATATTCTCCAAAGTACACTCTTACTTCCTGTTTTTTTCCTTTCTCCCCTTGCGGATTTGCTTCGATCCACAAATAATGTGCGAAACTTTGCGCGGTAGCAAATAGGAGTATTGCAAAAGTTAAAATTGATTTTTTCATAATTAGTTCCGTTTAAAATGAATAGGTTACTGTAAGCCTTCCGTTAATTCCTGGTTCTGATTGCCAGTATAAATAAGTTCCATAGTTAGAGCCTGAATACAAGTATTCATTCAGGATATTATTTACGTTTGCTTGTATTCTAAGCTTGCTATTTTGCCAAGAAAGTCCGCCGTCTAATCTGAAGTAATCAGGTAAATCACTTTGATTATCTGCGCCCCAAGCCCAAGTAGAACGATCTATTTGATATTGATACCCCAGTGATGCGCCAAAACCTCTTAATTTTGAAGCTTCAGGAAAACTATAGTTCAACCAGCCATTAGTCATATGCCTTGCATGCCCTGCCACTCTTGTTCCTATATTGTCTGGATTGGTATCTTCTGTGATTTCAACATTGGTATTGGCATAATTTAAAATGATATTCAATTCTGGCGTAATTTCCCCTTGCAAATCAAACTCAACACCCTTTGATTGTATCTCCCCTAACTGAATAGAGAAATTGACATTATCAGGATCCGTTACCAATACATTTTCTTTAGTAATTTGATATACTCCTAAAGATGTTTTTAAACGTCCATTAAAAAAAGTTTTCTTAAGACCTCCTTCAATATCATTAGCCTCTTCAGGATCAAAATAAGCTCCTGCTTCACTAATTCCCGTTTGTCCTTGAAAAGATTGATCGTATAAGGCATAGGCTTTTAGTGTTGGCAGTACATCTACACTTAATCCTACTCTAGGGGTAAATTTCTCATCGCTCTCATCTTTACCAATTGTCTTTAAATTAGTATACCTACCCGCCAATGTTAGTCTAAGCTTATCTTGAAATAAACCTATTTCATCCTGAAAATAAAATGCGCTAACGGTGGTACCGTAATTATAAACACCATCTCTAAATTTCAAATCTACAGATCTATCAAAATTTGGTAAGACAGAATTACCATACGTTGGATTGTAAATATTAAAAGGCTCATTTACATCGATTACTGCAGATTGACTAAAGTCTGCCCAATATTCTTTTTGACTAAAATCATAACCTCCAAGAATTTTATGACTCACATTTCCAGTGTTAAATTTTCCATTTACATAAGTCTGAAAATACTTCCCAACAGATAAAGCGTCCCAAATACTTATATAACGAGCAGCGTCTCCTGTATCAGAATCTAAACTCGATAGCCAAATAGAATTCCCTACTTGATCATATCTCATGTATGCAAATTGAGATGCTACACTCCAGTTATTGGAAAAATCATGGTTAAAATTTGTAAATAAAGAAGTTTCTTGAATATTTGTCGCTGGATAATTTGAATCTGTAAATTTAAAATCTCGATCTAAACTACCATACCCACCATCTACAGGAGCAAAAACATAGGCCGATCCTAAAAAACTCTCGGCATCTTGTATACTTAACTGCGTTGTTAAAGAAGTTTTATCTGAAACGTTATAGGTTATTGAAGGAGATATTCCAAAACGTTCCGCGTCTTCTCCTCCTCTATGAGAATCTGCTGTTTGGTACATTCCGTTTAAACGATATAATAATTTACCATTCTCCGTAAGTTTACCACCAAAATCTGCCGTGGCTCTGTAACTATCAAAACTACCTGCAGCTACAGATATTTCTGCTACACGATTTATGGTAGGCATTTTAGTGACAACATTATAAAATCCGCCAGGTTCTCCTGCAGACATCATAAACCCTGCTGGTCCTTTCACAAATTCTATCCGTTCTACACTACTCATATCTTCAGATAGTGGCCCCCAAGAATCTTGAATATTTACTCCGTTTCTAAACGCTGGCAATCGAAAGCCACGCATATTTACCCGTGCAAAACTCCCCCAATGCTCTAACATGGTGACCCCACTTACATTACGAATTAAACCATCCATAATATTGGTTACTTGTTGGTCTTTAAGTAAATCACTACTTACTACCTGTATATTTTGAGGTAGGTTTACAATTTCCGTTTTTAGACGCAAAGAGGTAGAAGGCGTTTTAACGCTATATTTATTCTGGCGCCCATTAACGACCACTTCTTCTAAAGCCTCTTCATGGTCCGTAAGTTGTATAGACGCTACGTTTGTTGTTTTATTTGCTACAACTGTAATTGTCTTTTTTACTGTAGAAAACCCAATACAAGATACGTCTAACGTATAAGTCCCTGCAGGGACAGAGGTTATATTAAACAGTCCCTTAGCATTGGTCATCACCCCATAAGACGTATGTTCTAATACAACAGTAACATCTGCTATTGGTTTGTTTTGTGAATTTACTACACTACCCTTTACGGTACTGGTTTGAGCTACAGAAAAAGATACTATTCCGAAAATTGCTACAAACGCAAATAAATTTTTAAGCATTATAATTTGTTATTTTTAATTAGTCTAAATAAGTTTGTGGCTGCAAACTTAAAAAGGACTGCTTAATTTCAAACGACGAGTTATGATAAAAAAAAGACGCAATTGCAACAATGAAGAAGTGTGTGATTTACGGCTATCCGTGAAATGTCTTAGAGATGAAATTGGCGTAGAAATAAACAATTACTCTAGTAAAGGCGTGAGTTTACAACAATACCATCTGCTACCTAAATTTGGTGATGGCACTATAAATTATTTCATTTCAGAAGACATTGAAATTACCCTGAGCAGGTTTCAATTGCATAAAGACCTTCTGTATAAGCCAGAAATTGCTAAGGAGATTTTGCAAATATGTTTTCTAATTACAGGTGAAAAAATTATTTATATTGATGACATCCAACAAATATTTTATGAAAACAGAGCATCCTATATGGCGAGCATTGATCATTTTAGTGGATATAGTAGAATTTTAGGGAAGAAACAATTTAAAGAAATTAGGATCGTGGTGCCAAAAACATTTTTAATTAATCATGGTTTTATAAACGATTATGATTTTAAAAAATTAACGGATGAAAAATTAATTCTTCCTATTACCGAAGAACTTTTAAGTATTCTTTTAAGTATTGAAAAAAAAGATAGTGTTGAAAAAGCCAATCGGTTGTATTTGAGAGCAAAAGTATTTGAGCTTATTGCGTTACAAATGGAACTTTATAAAAAAAATGAAGTAAGTCCTACTAAAACAAATCAAACTAAGATTCTAAATATTTTATATGATGTAAAACAGTTCATAAAAACAAACATACACAAGAACATCACGTTAACAGATTTAGGAGATGAAGTGGGAATCACAGGCCCGGCATTAAATAAAGAATTTATCAGGGTTTTTGGGTATTCTATACACGATTATACGACTACAGAAAAAATGGATCAAGCCAAACTTTTATTAGAAAACTCCCAAAAAATGGTCTATCAAATTGCTGAAGAAGTGGGGTATAAAAATGCGACCCATTTCACCGCAGCTTTTAAAAAGAAAACAGGAACTACGCCCAAACAGTATAAAAAACAATTGTAAGCTTTAGTTTACTCTTGCCTCCAAAAGTTTAATTCTGAAAAACTATAAATTCTGATCTACGGTTCAACGCATGTTCTGCTTCTGAGCATGGTGCATCATTAATACATTTATTTACCAATAAGGTTTCTCCGTAGCCGGTTGCTGTAATGCGGTCTTCAGAAATTCCCATAGAAACAATATAGCTAACGGTAGATTTAGCTCTACGGTCTGATAACCATAGATTATAACGATCACTATCTCTACTATCGGAATGTGAACCTACCTCTACACGAGCATTTGGAAATTCTTTCATATAAGCAACTACCTTATCTAATTCTGGATAAGCATTTGCGTTTAAATACGAACTATTCGTATTAAAAAAGATAGTTTTAAGTTTTAAAATTTCTACCAAATCTGCACCAATTACGGAAGATTTATCTCCTTTCTCCATGGCTATGATAAAATTTAATTCTTCTAAAATTTCATCGACGGTACCCATTGGGGTTATTAAATATACGGTCTCATCATTATAGCCATCTACCTCAGCAACAAAACGGTATTTTTTACTTGGAAATTCTATAGGAGAAGAAAATTTACCTTCAATATCAGCATTAATTTCAAACAGATTATTGTTGGTATAATCATACACTGAAACTTTACCAAAAGGAATCAGTTCTCCTGTTACTTTATCTATAATAGAACCATTTATTTTTGAAGCAAACTCTTCTGATTCTGTTTCTATTTTTTCGAAGGAAAATGCGTAAATATCATCATCCCCCATTCCGCCTGTTCTATTTGACGCAAAATATCCGTTTAATTTATCTTCATCTAAAATGATAGAAAAATCATCTTGTTTACTATTTATAGGAACACCTACATTAGAAACAGCTCCGGTTTTAGCGGATACTGTATACACATCTAATCCTCCCAATCCTGGATGTCCATCCGAAGAAAAATACAAATCGCCACTTGCTGCCATAAACGGGAATGTTTCCCGAGCTTCTGTATTGACCGTATTTCCTAAATTCTCTGGAGTGCCAAAAGTACCATCCTCATTTATGGTTACTTTAAAAATATCAGAAGCACCAAAACTTGGCGGCATGTCTGATGCAAAGTATAATGTTTTTTCATCGGCACTTAAACTAGGGTGCGCAGTAGAATATTCATTGCTATTAAAAGGTAACTCTGTTACATTACCCCAAACACCATTTTCTAAGTTCGCTCTATAAATTTTTAAGCGACTTAAGCCTGCTTCATCCTCCACAAAATTACCATTTTTACTGTTATTTCTAGTAAAGTAAACCGTGCTACCCTCTTTTGAAAATGCTGTTGATGATTCGTGGGTTTTTGAATTTAATTGTTTAGAAAAAACTTCTGGTGTTTTAAAAGTCCCTTCCTCATTAGTAGAGTCTGCTTGATACAAATTTAAATAAGCAGCATTGGTCCATTTATGTATGTTATTTACTAACAAACCTGTATCCCGTGCACTTGCAAAAACTAAATTCCCTTGATATATTGATGGGGCAAATTCTGAATTCTTAGAATTGACAGAAATTTTTTTTAAGGTGAATCGCTTTGTTTTTGACCTTATTTGCTCTAAATAATCGCTATTTTCTGCAAATTTCTGCGCTCTTGAATCAGAAACCTTTATTTTTTGGAATTTCTTCATATAGGCGTCCGACTTTTTATAATCGTCAATGGATTTTAAAGACTGTGCATACCTAAAATAATATTCTGCGCCTATGTCATCCGATTTTAAATCGAATAATTTACCATACCATTCCGCCGCCTTAGCATAATTAGCATTATTAAAATTAGCATCACCAAGGTTTTTATAAATCACCTCAGATTCATACCCTTTGGCTATTAATTCTTCGTAACTTTTTATTGCTAAGGCATACGAATGATTATTGAAATTTTCTTCTGCCTTTTTTAATTTAGATTGTTGTGCATAACCAAAAGTTAGCATTCCAAAAAAACAAAATAGATAGCAGTATAGTGTCTTTTTCATACTTAAAAGAATCTTGGGGTTAATGCATTTCTAGTCTTGGCCTTAAATTCGTAACGGATAAATACTTCAAAAGAACCATCATTAAAACTGGTATCTCCCAAAGCTGTTGTTTCTTTATCATACGCTAAACCTACCATTAAACGTTCTGAGAGTTGAAAACCAACTAAGGCACTTAATGCGGCATTTAAACGATACCCTGCACCCAATGAAAATTTTTCATTGTATAACATTGTGGCAGAAATATCTGTTTGCAAAGGAGCGCCATTTACAGCTTTTACCAATACTGCAGGTTTTAATTTTAGATTGTAACTCAAATCAAATACATACCCAGAGATTAGATACCAATTCATCCGTTCTGTACCTACTGTGGATGCAGAACCTGATGCATTGTCAAAATGCTCGGTCTCTAAAAAATTAGGTACTGAAAGTCCCGCATAAAAACGATCATTATGGAAATAAACTCCTGCGCCAAAATTTGGAGAAAACTTTTTATCAATAGATTCTACTCCCGGAGGAGCAGTAGACGGATTATAGTTTCTTAATTTATTAAAATCGATATTTAAAAAATGACCCCCTGCTTTTAATCCAAAACTAAGCTTATTCGTTTCCGAAGTTAAAATTGTATAGGAAAATGTAGCATCAAAATACGTATCTTGATTGGTTCCATTTCCAATTTCGTCATTCACAATAGATAGCCCTGCTCCTATTTTAGAGGAAATTGGACTATGAATATTTAACGTTTGCGTGGTAGGAGCACCATCTAAACCCACCCATTGTGATCTATGCAAAGCTGCAATACTCAACGCACCACGAGAACCTGCATAGGCAGGATTTACGGCCAACGTATTGTACATATATTGTGTGTACTGAGCGTCTTGTTGCGCCTTAAGACTCCCGAAAAACGGAAGTATCATAAGCACCAATAGCATTGTTATTTTTATGTAGTTACGAAGTTTCATGACTTTCGTTATATTATCTGTTTATATATAAGTACCCCGATTTTTGTTTTGCTTCACCACGTTTTACATATTTAATCATGTAGAAATAGGTGCCAGCAGGTAAATAATCGTTGGCTTTAATTACTGCTTGTCCGTTAGACAATCCTGAGAATGAATTTGAACTATTGTTGTATGCTCTTGTTCCATATACTTTATTTCCCCAACGGTTAAATACTTCTACCGTATTTTCTGGGAATGCTTCAATATTAATAATTCGGAAAACGCCATCATTAGAATCAGGTGTTATTAAATCACTAGCGATACTAATATCACAAGCCACATCTATAGGTGGTGTACCGCCAACAGAATCACACGCATCTAAAGGATCTGTAGTGTCTGTTACTTCCTGACCGTCATTGATACCATCGCTATCACTATCAGGATCAAAAGGATCTGTCCCTAAATTTTCTTCCTCAGCGTTTGTCAATCCGTCTGCATCGCAATCCGTTGTTGGTAGCGGTGTACCGTTCAATGAATCGCAATCATCTAATGGATTGGTATTATCCATAACCTCTTCACCATCTTCAACACCATCGCCATCTGTATCCGGATTATTAGGGTCTGTACCTAAAGCATTTTCTTCACTATTGGTTAATCCGTCATTATCAAAATCATTGGTAACAAGAATAATTCCTGCTACCGTGTTACCAGCAACGTCTGTAACGGTTACCATTATTGTTGTTGGGTAATCTAATGCAGGTAACACTCCACTAGTAGGTATTGCTGTTTCCGTATCTAATGACCAGGTTCCCAAACTATCTGTAGTTACTGTATAAGTCACTTCTGGAATACCATCTCCATCTGTATCTATCGCAACGCTAATAGTTTCATTCGGAGAACCTTGTCCTGTAATTACGGGGGTCAGGTCATCTGTAATGTCTTCATTCAGCAGTGGTGCTTGCGTATCAATCACTACCGTAAAATCTATTGATGGATTACTAAAGTTTCCAAAGGCATCAGAAGCTATTGCGGTAATGGTGTAACTACCGTCTAAAAGCGCGGTTCCAGAATAGTCAAAGGTCCAATTTCCTGCAGTATCTGTTGTCGTTGTTCCGATGTTGACCCCGTCTAAAAATAATTCTATCGTTGTATTTGTAGCTGCTAGTCCAAAAATATCCAGTGTATTATCTGAAGTAATACCGTCTGTAGGAATATTTGTATCTGTACTTATCCCTGTAATCGTTGGAGGGTTTACTGTTCCTACTTCAACATTATAACTTTTTATTGCTGTAGTACTT
Source organism: Cellulophaga algicola DSM 14237 (assembly GCF_000186265.1). Classification (NCBI taxonomy): domain Bacteria; kingdom Pseudomonadati; phylum Bacteroidota; class Flavobacteriia; order Flavobacteriales; family Flavobacteriaceae; genus Paracellulophaga; species Paracellulophaga algicola. The sequence goes on along the minus strand of NC_014934.1, from coordinate 3,252,723 downwards.
CCTGTATTGCCAGCTATATCTGTGGTTGAAAATGTAGCATCTACCGTAGTGTCTGTGTCTAAAGCTAGATTGTTTCCTGAAACTGAAATATTAAATTCACCAGTTGTATTCACGGTACCTGTTACAGTAACGCCGTTAATAAATAAGCTTATAGTATCTCCAGAATTAAAATCTCCAGAAACTGTTCCTGTAATAGTTATAACACCTGAGGCCTCTATGCTATTCACCACATTATCTGCGGTAATATTAGCTAGGGTAATCGTTACTACAGGCAAGGTAACATCTACGGTATAGCTTTTGGTTGTAGTTGCTGTACCTGTATTACCAGCAGTATCTGTTGTACTGACACTCCCATTTACAGTAGTATCCGTATCATTTGAAAGATCTGCTCCTGGAACAATAATATTAAAGGCTCCCGAACTAGTTATAGGACCTGTTGTCGTTATTCCGTTAATTTCTAAGCTAACCGTATCTCCTGTATTAAAATCCCCAGAAACTGTTCCTGTGATGGTAATGTTTCCACTAGCTTCAATCGCATTGATGGTATTATCAACTGTAATATTATTTATAGTTAAAACTGGTACTGGCAGTTGTATATCTACTACATATAGTTTATTATTTATTGCTGTTCCAATGTTACCGGCGGCATCTGTTTTTGTTATACTTCCTGCTACTGTAGTATCGCCATCTAAGGATAAATCATTCCCAGCAACGGTAATACTAAACATTCCTGCAACATCTACAGCTCCCGCAGTGGTTACTCCGTTTATGACTAAGCTCACCATATCTCCTGCAATAAAATCTCCAGAAACTGTTCCTGTGATAGTAATAGATCCAGAGGCTTCATTGGCATTTATAGTATTATCTATTGTAATATCGTCAACTATTAAAGTTAGTGATGGAGCCATCACATCTACCATGTATATTTTATCTTCAGTTGCAATACCAGAGTTTCCTGCAGCATCTATAGTTAGAACACTCCCTGAAACCGTAGTATCTACATCTAAAGCTAAATCGTTTCCAGAAACATCAATACTGAATACTCCAGAACTATTAATATTTCCTATTGAAGTTACCCCATTTATAACAAGCGTTACGGTATCTCCAGAAGTATAGTCTCCTGTTACAGTTCCTGTGATGGTTACAGATCCCGCAGCTTCACTAGCGTTTATAACGTTATCTGCTGTAATATCATCAATAATCAGCGTGAGTATAGGTAAAGCAGTATCTATGGTAATAGCGAAATCTGTTGATAATACACCTGTATTACCTGCTATATCTGTTGCTTGAGCTGTAATAGTATAATCACCATCTGGTAGTGATAGGGCCGTATGGTCAAAGGTCCAATTCCCAGAACTATCTGTGGTGGTCGTCCCTATACTGACTCCATCTATAAAAACTTCGACACTACTATTTGCTTCTGCGGTTCCATTAATGAGTAAGGTGTTATCTGACGTTATACCATCTGAGGTATTGCTTCCTGTATCTGTACTAATTGTTGTAACCTCTGTGGCTATTGGTGCCATGGTATCAACGTTATATAATTTATTAGACGTTCCTGTTCCTACATTTCCTGCAGTATCTGTCGATGAAATTGTCCCAACCACTGTAGTATCTGAGTCTGAAGACAAATCTGCTCCCGATACAGCAATCGTAAATGCTCCTGCTGCATTAATAGCACCGCTTATAGTTGTACCGTTAATAAGAAGACTTACGATATCACCTGTATTAAAATCTCCTGCAACAACACCTGTTATGCTTATAGGGCCAGAGGCTTCTATGATATTGACCACATTATCTGATGTGATATCATTAATAATCAATGTTGGTATTGGAGCATCAACATCCACATTATACATTTTATCACTTGTTGCTACTCCACTATTTCCTGCAGCATCTGTAGCATTTACAGAACCTGAAACTGTGGTATCTACATCTAAAGACAAATCATTTCCAGATACCACAATAGAAAATATACCTGCAGCATCTATGGTTCCTGTAATGGTAACTCCATTAAGTACTAAACTTACAGTATCGCCAGTAGAAAATTCTCCAGAAACAGTTCCTGTAATGGTTATAGTTCCAGAAGCTTCACTCCCATTTACCACATTATCTGCGGTAATATCATCTATGACTAAGGTAGCCATAGGTGGTGTAATATCAATATTGTATACTTTTGTAGCTGTACCTGTTCCTGAATTCCCTGCGCTATCGGTTGTTGTAATACTGCCTTCAACCGTTGTATCTGCATCCGTTAGAAGGTCATTTTCATCAACCACAATACTAAAAGCGCCCAATGCATCTATTGCCCCTTGCGTTGTTGTACCATTGATGATTAAATTCACAAGATCTCCTGCCACGAAATCTCCTGTAACTGTACCTGTAATAGTTATGGGTGCTGACGCTTCTGAAGCATTAATAATATTATCGGCCGTTATGTTATCTATGGTAAGGATAGGCACTGGTAAGGTAGTGTCTACATTATAAACTTTGGCCCCTGTAGCGGTTCCAATATTTCCTGCACAATCTGCCGAAGAAACACTTCCTGCAACGGTGGTATCTGAATCGAGCGCTAGATCATTACCAGAAACTACAATCATAAAATCGCCCGAGGCATCAATTGCCCCAGTACTAGACATTGCATTAATGAGTAGTGTAACGATATCCCCTGTAGTATATTCTCCTGTAACTTTGCCTGTAATTGTTATACTACCTGATGCTTCAACGGCATTTACGGTATTGTCTGCCGTAATATTATCTATACTAATACCAACGCTAGGCGCTGTAGCATCAATCGTAATTGGAAAATTAGTAGACGTAGGCCCACTATTCCCTGCCAAATCAATGGTTTGAGCGGTTACTATATAATCGCCATCTGCTAAAGTAGTTCCTGTGTAATCAAAATTCCAATCTCCGGATCCGTTTGCTAAAACTGTTCCAATGCTAATACCATCTATAAAAACTTCTACCGTATTATTTGCTTCCGCTGTTCCTGTAATTTGCAAGGTATTATCTGAGGTAATTCCGTCTGATGTGTTACCTCCTGTATCATCGCTAATTGCAGTAACCATTGGTGCTGTTGGAGCAATTGTATCTACCGTAAATGGGAAATCTGCTGAAACGATGCTACTATTTCCTGCAAGATCTGTTGCTTGGGCTGTTAAGATGTAATCACCATCTGCAAGAGAAGTTCCTGTATGATCGTAGCTCCAAGCTCCACTACTATTTGTTCCTACAGTACCTAAACTAACACCATCTAAAAAAACTTCTACAAAACTTTCCGCTTCTGCCGTACCAGAAAACTCCAAAGTATTGTCTGAGGTAATGCCATCTGAAGCACTACTCCCATTATCTTCTGTAATTGCTGTAACTATAGGGGCATTTGGTACTGTCGTATCAATCGTAATTGGAAAATCTGGTGAAACAGCACTTAAATTTCCTGCTGCATCCATGCTTCTAGCCGTTAGAATGTAGCTACCATCTGGTATTACGGTTGCTGTATAATCAAAAATTAATTGTCCTACTGAATTTGAAGTTGTAAATCCTATACTCTCTCCGTCTAAAAAGACTTCTACATTAGCATTTTTCTCAGCAGCTCCAGTAATTACAAGGGTGTTATCTGATGTAATTTCGTCTGTAGCACTACTCCCTGTATCCTCTGTTATTTTAAAAATCAAAGGTGTACCAGGTGCTGTTACATCTATTGTAATTGGATAATCTGTTGAGAATGTGCTTGTATTACCCGCATTGTCTATTGCTTGTGCAGTAATACTATAATCCCCATTAGCCAAACTTGTACCTGTATAATCAAATATCCAAATTCCGGAGCTATTACTTGTTGTCGTTCCTATTTTTGTACCCTCTAAAAATATATCTACCAAAGTATTTGCATCTGAGGTTCCTCTGATTATTAAGGTTTGATCAGAAGTGATACCATCCGTCGTGCTATTCCCTGTATCATCACTTATTGCGGTAACTACGGGTGTTGTTGGCACGGAAGTATCAATCGTAATTGGAAAATTAGCCGATAAAACACTAACATTTCCTGAAGCATCTGTAGCTTGTGCTGTAATACTATACTCTCCATCAGCAAGTGTTATTCCAGTGTAATCAAAACTCCAATCGCCAGAAGCATCCGTAGTGGTCGTTCCTACACTTGTACCGTCTAGAAAAACTTCAAGACTACTGTTTTGTTCCGCGGTACCACTAAAAATCAAGGTATTATCTGAGGTAATTCCGTCTGAAGTATTATTTCCTGTATCCACACTAATTGAAGTAACTAGGGGTGTCGTTGGTGCAGAAGTATCAATCGTAATTGGAAAATTAGGTGATAAAACACTAACATTTCCTGATGGATCTGTAGCTTGTGCTGTAATACTATAATCTCCATCAATAAGTGTTATTCCAGTGTAATCAAAACTCCAATCGCCAGAAGCATCCGTAGTGGTCGTTCCTACACTTGTACCGTCTAGAAAAACTTCAAGACTACTGTTTTGTTCCGCGGTACCACTAAAAATCAAGGTATTGTCTGAGGTAATTCCGTCTGAAGTATTATTTCCTGTATCCACACTAATTGAAGTAACTAGGGGTGTCGTTGGTGCAGAAGTATCAACCGTAATTGGAAAATTAGCCGATATAACACTAGCATTTCCTGATAGATCTGTAGCTTGTGCTGTAATACTATAATCTCCATCAATAAGTGTAATTCCTGTATAATCAAGACTCCAATCGCCAGCAGCATCTGTAGCAGTAGTTCCTATACTTGTACCATCTAGGAAAACTTCAAGACTACTATTAGCTTCTGCCGTACCTGAAATTACCAAGGTATTATCTGAGGTGATGCCGTCTGTACTGCTACTTCCATTATCATCGCTAATTGCTGTAACTACAGGTGCGCCTGGTAGGGTGGTATCTATAGTAATTGGAAAATCATTTGCTATCGTACTCGCATTTCCCGAAATATCAGTAGCCTGTGCTGTTATGATATAATCGCCATCAGCAAGGGTTGTTCCGGTATGATCATAGCTCCAGTCGCCAGAAGCATCTGTAGTAGTGGTTCCTATACTTGTTCCGTCTAGAAAAACTTCAAGAGTGCTATTGGCTTCTGATGTACCTGAAATTACTAAGGTATTATCTGAAGTGATACCATCTGTAGTACTGCTTCCATTATCCACGCTAATTGCCGTGATCACCGGTAAGTTTGGCACTGAAGTATCAATCGTAATTGGAAAATTAGCCGATATAACACTAGCATTTCCTGATGAATCTATAGCTTGTGCTGTAATACTATAATCTCCATCAGCAAGTGTAATTCCTGTATGGTCAAAACTCCAATCTCCAGTTCCATTGGTAATAGTGGTTCCGATACTTGTACCACCTACAAAAACTTCAATAGTACTATTAGGTTCCGCTGTACCACTAAAAATCAAGGTATTATCTGCGGTGATTCCGTCTGTTGTATTACTGCCTGTATCCTCTGTTATTGCTGTAACTATAGGTGCTATTGGAGCACTTGTATCTACTGTAAATGGGAAATTTGATGAAGCGATGCTACTATTTCCTGCAAGATCTGTTGCTTGGGCTGTTAAGATGTAATCACCATCTGCAAGAGAAGTCCCTGTATGATCGTAGCTCCAAGCTCCACTACTATTTGTTCCTACAGTACCTAAACTAACACCATCTAAAAAAACTTCTACAAAACTTTCCGCTTCTGCCGTACCAGAAAACTCCAAAGTATTGTCAGACGTTATGGCATCTGAAGCACTACTGCCGTTATCATCTGAAATTGCTGTAACTATAGGAGCATCTGGTGCTACAGTATCAATCGTAATTGGAAAATCTAGTGAAATAGTACTTAAATTTCCTGCTGCATCCATGCTTCTAGCCGTTAGAATGTAGCTACCATCTGGTATTACGGTTCCTGTATAATCAAAAATCAATTGCCCTACTGTATTTGCTGTAGAAAAACCTATGCTCACTCCATCTAAAAATACCATTACATTAGCATTTTTCTCAGCAGCTCCAGTAATTATAAGAGTATTATCTGATGTAATTTCGTCTGTAGCACTACTCCCGGTATCCTCTGTTATTTTAAATATTAGAGGCGTACTAGGAGCTGTTATATCTATTGTGATTGGGTAATCTGTTGAGAATGCGCTTGCATTCCCTGCATTGTCTAATGCTTTTGCCGTAATGCTATAATCCCCATTAGCCAAACTTGTACCTGTATAATCAAATATCCAAATTCCGGAGCTATTACTTGTTGTTGTTCCTATTTTTGAACCCTCTAAAAATATATCGACCAAAGTATTTGCATCTGAGGTTCCTCTAATTATTAAGGTTTGATCAGAAGTGACACCGTCTGTTGTACTACTTCCTGTATCATCACTAATAGCAGTAACCACTGGCACATTTGGTGCTGTAGTATCTATCAAAACAGAATCATCTGCGGCTATACCTATATTTCCTATAATATCAGTCACAAATGCAGTAACCGTGAGTGTATTTCCTTCTCCAGGGCTTGTAAAGCTAGTCGTGACTTCTCCATTTAGAATATCTGTAGCTGTAAGTGTTTGTGGTATCGTATTTATGGTAAGAATATCACCAGCAACGGCAACTGATGGCAGCGTAATTATTACATCTATAGCTCCACTAAGCTCTGTACTATTCAAAACACCGTCGTTATTTATATCCTCAATGATAGTAACTATCGGTGCTTCTGGTGCGGTATCATTAAAAGTTAAAATTGCTTCATCTGAAGTAAGAAAGGCACATTTAAAAGAATCATCGGTGATGAGCACCCGGTATTTAAATCCATCATTAGCGAGCGTTACTCCTGTCAAGGTCAGTGTTGCTGTATCACTATTGGTGTATATATCTGTTGTATTTGTTGGATCAATAGGTACAAAACCGCTTCCGGTTAAATCATCTAATTGCCATTGGTATTGTAAAAAATTTCCGGTTGTTGTTGCCGTAAAATTTATCGCCGTACTTCCATTTGCAGTTACATCTTTGGGCTGTCCTGCTGCATTAGGAATCAAAATATCTTGTCCCTCTTGTTGAAAATCGAACTGCGTATTTCCTGAAACACTATCTGCATTTAAAGGGGTGGCATAGCCATCAACTACATTGGTACCTACCACTACACCATTTGCATTTACCGTAGTTGGTAATTCTCCTAAAATTCCGTCTCCGTTTAAATCCGTATATCCCGCTTCTTCCGTATCATTACACCCATCACCATCGGCATCTAACTCCATAAAATCTGGAATACCATTTGGAGTAGCTTCTGAATCTGCTAACGTATAATTTACGGTTCCGCTGTTTTCGCTTCCGCTAGCTTGCGCTGCATTTGGAACGCCATCTGTGCCAACGGCGCCTGTTAACCGACCTTGGCTATGTGCTTGTTTATGTCCTGCTTCTACAGCATCATAAATTCCGTCATTATCCGTATCGAGATCCATTGGGTCTGGAACCCCATCCGCATCAGAATCTAAGTCTTTACAAGCTGCAATAATTAATTCTATTTCATCTCCAACACCGCCAGTTCCTCTTTGCACAAATTGCAAGGTAAACGAGCTCACTTTTTCATTAATTCTAAGTGTCCGTGCTGCTGTTCCGTTTTCGTCATTCTGTGTGCTTTCTGCAGAATATCCTGAGGAAGCAAGTCCCGTTCCCCCATCATATACCGTATTCGATGTAGTCGCAAAATCAAACGTTCCTGATAGCTTAGACCAAGTATTCCCGTTCAATAATGTAATTGTAGCTGAATTTTGTATTCCGTCCGATGCTCCTCCAATACGATCTAAATGCAGTATTGGTTTATCTACTTCAATAGGGTTATCAAAAGCATCTACGAAGCTTACGGTAACGGTACTGTTCCAATCGTATATTGCTTGTAAAGAGGTTTTCGTTGATAAGGATTCTGACCAAAAACTGGTACCAGTGTTTGTAAAATTTCCTGATGAAAAATTTTTTGTATTAGTTGTTGTAACCACTGCTTTTACCCCATTCCCATAATCAAAAGAAGCTGTGGTTCCAGAAAGAGTCCAATTTCCAGAAAGGCTTGGTGTACACTTCCCTTCATCGGTATCTAATATTCCATCATTGTCATCATCTAAATCACAACTATTGTTAATGCCGTCTCCATCAGGATCTTCGGCAGTTGGTGTACCCGCTGTTGCACCATAGGTACATGGATTGATGACTAAGTTTGATAAAACTATTTCAATGTTATCTTCGCTAATTGAAAGAATATTCCCATCAACATCTGTTTTTAGAATGAATGAATTAACCAATCCATCTAATTGTAAACTTCCTCCAGTAATGGCAGAACATTCATCACCTGCACCCGTAAGTAAAAACCCTAAATTAGCCTGTACGGTAGTTGCAGTTGACTCAAACGCAATAGTATCCGAATTCAATTCAGTCCAAGATCCACTTGATAGTTCAAGTGTAGCAGATGAATCCCCTAAAAGCGCTAATGCTCCAAGCTTATCTATATGAAGCATAGGCTCCAGTATTTCTACGGAAAATCCCGTTGCAATTTCTATAAAACTAAAGCTTAGAGTTCCCGCTGAGTTATCTATATTTAAAGCCAAAGACGGATTCCCCAAAATAGTAGGATCACTGAAAGCTTCAGAATCGCACCCCATAGTTGCAGCACCTGTAATTGTAGCATTTCCTGTTCGCTCTGCTATAACGCGAACAAGACCGTCAGAACTTGTAGCTTCCCAAACGCCAGAACCCACATTGGTCCACGTACCCGTGGTTTGCGCAGTTGCTACTTGTATACCTATCAAAACAAAGCATAGAAAAACAAATTTTCTAAATATAGATTTTTGGGCTTTCAATCGTATGAGTTTTAGAATTGCATTGTTTTCATTAGTTGCTGACAGTAGTAAACAATTGGCTATCAAGTCCTAAAATGCAATAAATCAAACGTAAAAAAAGAAGAATCTCATCAATAGTGAAAACAAATGTTGTGAAGCTTGTTAAAAATGGGTGTGAAACCAAGAATGCACAACATTTACATTGACAAGATTGTAAATATTCTATAATAAAATAGTAAAAAAAATATCATGAAGTGCCTTTAAAAACAATTATTACCCGATAAACTGCAAAGCTGAAAAATAGGAAAGCAACTAAGAAATATAGAATAAAATAAGTGCCCTAATTAGGTTTCCTTTCTTCCCAATTTACCCGCAATAATACTGATAATCAAAATCTGAGCGGCATGAAAAATCATTAATGGCAATAAAATAATTCCTAAAGTAGCCATGTTTCCAAACACAATTTTCGAAAAAACCGTGCCATGTACCAAAGATTTTTTAGTACCACAAAAAGTAGCTGTTATCTGATCTTTTTCAGTAAAGCCTAATCTTTTAGAAATAAATTTTAACCCGTAAAAAACCACACCAAATAATACTAAAACAATACCTAATAACAGTAGCAAATCTAATACCGATACACTACTAAATATCTGTTCTTCAAAAGATGACACAAAGCTTTTATATATGATAATTAAAATTATAGATTTGTCAAATAGTGTGAGTTGCTTGCTATATTTCTGAGCATACTTGCCCAAAAATCGTTGTAAAAATAATCCTACTACAACCGGTGCTACAATCTGTCCTATTAATTGTAAATAAATTGCCGTAAAGTCAAATCCAGCATCTGATGTTTGGACAAATAATCCCATCCAAAGCGGGGTCACTAAGATGCCTATAATTCCAGAGATACTCGCATTAAAAATTGCTGCCGGAATATTTCCTTTGGCTACAGAAACCATCACTACAGAAGAAGACACGGTAGAAGGTAATGCTGCCAAGAAAAAGATAGCCAACCATAATAGTTCTTGCTCTTCTGTTAGCATTAAAGGCTTAAATAATAGCACTAGCAATGGAAAAAACAAAAACGTAGTGGATTGTATCAACACATGCAACTTCCAATTTTTGAGTCCCTCTTTTATTTTAGTGGGGCTCAGTTTTAAACCGTAAAAAAAGAAAATTAATGATATTCCTATTGTACTGATGGTATTGATAGGAACAGGACTTGATGCTGTTCCCCATTGTGGAAAAACATAGGCTAATCCGATGATAAAAAGTATGCTTACTACAAATTTATCGAGCTTTATATTCATTGCTGTGGTGCGACTTTGGGTTGAGACTTACGATGCCGTAAAATTAAGGTTAACTTTTATTCAATATGTTTTTATTTTTAACTTAAATGAGATTTTCAAAAAGTGATAAGAATCTTTCATTTCAAGAAATAAGCTCCTCTAATATTAGCTAATGTTCATTTTTATATTAAAAACACCTCCCTCGTATACCGAAGTCGTTAGAAAAGCGTTATTTATTAAAGATTAGTAACCTTCAAAATTTTCAAAGTAACATCGTGGAAAAGTGTATAAAAACAAAAGACAAAAAATACGCAGCTATTCTATACTAATACGGAAATGCCCCAGAAAAAAAACTCTAAACCATTCGTTTAAATACTCCTTTTTTAAAGGAACGGGTTATCCATTATTCTAATATAATTAATATTCTATTGGTCTAATTTTAGTTAATTATGCATAAATTAGTAGATTCCGTCAATAGTATTGCTGAAAAAGATGAAAATAAACCTAGTACTAACCAAATGCTATTGAATAAATAAGCGATACCTTAAAATATACTTATATTCATTGAACTTATATTTATATAAAAAATTTCTGAAATAATTTTATATGCAGAATAACCAATCCGTAGTTAATGCCCCTTTAGTAAAATCTGTATTAGAACCATTAAGCGAAAAATTTGATTCTTATAAAAACGCACTAAATAACAGTACAGCCATAGCTGCTATCAATAACTTAATGTCTTTTGATTTTCTTAAACTTTGCAATCAATATATTAGTTATGCCACTTCTGAAAACAAGGAAGTAGGCACTGATCAGAAAGAAATGTATTTATTGCATTATGCACTTCCTGAATCTTTAAAGGATCTTATTATTTTACACCGTGATGTATTAGTACAATTACAAATTGGCAAGCATAAAAACTTAGAACAACAAGCATCTGATAAGTCACTGCAAACCCTTATAGATGAATCAAAAGAACTATTAACAAATGCACTTTCATATTTCATTGAGGATATTGCAAAAGAAGCGAAAGAACTAAACCTATTCTTAGCTACTTCTAAAAATATAGAAGACAAAACAAAACATCATTTATCTCCTTGGGAAGTATACAGAGAACAGTTCAAAACTTTACTCGCACAATTTTCTCATATCTTAAACACTAGTTTAAAAACTCAAAAAAACATAACAACTTTTAACGAAATAAATCAACATACCAATAGTGTTATAGAATTGATTATTAAAGAATCTGAGGTTTTATTAGAGGTGTCAAATACTGCTGTCACTAAAATTGAAGCAAAAGAAGATAGTCAAGATTTACTTTCCTGGATAGAAAATAGTTTAACTCTTATTGCTGCTACCGATTTAAATAGCAAGGAAGAATTTACAACAAACATTGAAAACAAAATAAATAACCTAGATTCTTATGCTATACCTATTGGCACCAACCAAGGGTATTTATTAGAGAAAAAAATAAACTTTAATAAAAGTGTAAAAAAATGGATGGATTATAACCTACTTCCATTGTTAATGGATCTTTGGGATGGCAATAGTAATTTAAACCACTTTATAAAACTCTCCCTTTTAAATTTAAAATCTAGCTTAAAACTAGGTAAAGAAAATGATAATTTGATTGTGTATGACATACAGCTACAATCCTATAAAAAAATAAAAAAATCCTTATTAGAGAATATTGAAACCCAGAAAGCTATTGTTTCTCAAATACAGAAAATGTTAGCTACAGACTTTTTAGTAAGTAACTGCTACAACAGTGATGAATTTCTTGAAATCACCATTCAAAATTCCATAAATCAGTATACTTCTGAAACAAATAATGTAGTTGCTGGTTTTAAGAGTGTTTTTGAACAATTAGTGGCTAAATTTAATCAGAGTTATGAGAAGGTTGTATTAGAAGATCCACAATCTAAAATAGATAAAGCCTCAAATTGTATTTCTCAAAGAATGTACAAAGAAGTAAATGCCGATTATGACACACTGTTCCTTAATAAAAAATTTATAGGAGATTTGTTTTTGGTTTCTAGAACAGCTCAAGAAGATAAATTAAAAGATGCTATCGCACAATGGAACGAAGGCTTTAACAAATCTATTCTAGTTTTAGGGAATAGTCTTTCTGGTAAATCTACATTTATTCATCATTCAACAGAAGTACTAATACACCAAAAAACTATAAAGTTAAATCCTAATGATAGTGTGACTATTGAGGGGAGAAAATTTAAAACCACAAAAAACTTAAAAGAAGCACTTGATGAAGTAAAGAGAAGTTCATTTACTAAAAAAAGAATTTTGTTAATTGATGATTTAGAACTTTGGCGCGATGAAAAAAACTCCTTGTTAAATAATACTAGAGCACTCATAGATTTTATTGAATCTGAATCTGATAATGTACTAGTTATAGTAACTACTAACCCCTCTATGAGTATTCATTTGAATACCAGATGTAATTTCTCTAGTGTTTTTAGCACACATATAGCGATAAACAAATGCACTCAAGAAGAGATTTTTAAAGCTGTAATAATTCGCCATAGTGCAACCCATAGGTCTGTAATAAATAATAGAAATGAACCTTTGACAGAATCTCAAATTAGTGCTAATGTAGCTAAGCTAAGTAAAAAATTAGACTATAATATTGGTGAAGTTTTACAGGCTTGGACCTACGGAACAACAGTTACAGAAGATGGTTCTATTTTATACAAGGACACCTATTTAACTTTCCCTGATTTTTTCACAAAAGAAGAAACTATAATCATTAAGTACACTTTATTATACAACTATATTAGCGAGAAAATATTAAAGGAATTTACAGGAAATCTTTATGAAACTAATCTAAAATCTAGTTTAAAAAGATTAATAAACACAAAGGTAATTTTAAGAGACGAAGTTGGACTTTTAAGTATTAATCCGGTATTAAACCACGATATATACCAAATATTAAAATATAGAGATATCATTAACTAAATGGAAAATACATTTACATTCTACACCTGGTTAGGTTTCAGAAATCTAATACTAATTTTATTTTTTGGTTATTGGGCTTTAAAATTAATAGCCTTTTTAATTCAAAAAAAAATAGTTACCAAAAGGGTAAATAAGGACGTACTAGGCTTCTTAAATAAAATTTTATTGTTATATAAACCCATAAGTATTTTACTTATCCTATTAGGTTTTTTAGCTATTAATTATATAGTTCACGGAATTTTCTTGCTTCTTATAAGTGCTATAGGGTATCCTTTTATAAGAAATTATGTTGGTGGTGTTTTGTACAAAATCAATTCTATTTTGGCAAAAGGAGTATCCGTAACAATTAATGATAAAACCGGGGAAATAAAAAAGTTTCTTCCATTTGGGATTGTAGTGAACACAGAAAAAGGAGATAGTTTTATAAATTATACCACCATAGATGAATCTGGGTATACTGTAAATTCAAAACACGATACGGTATTAAGGCAAACTTTATTTATCAAAACGCTTCTTTCAAAATCAGAATTGCTTGATTTACTTTTTGATAATCCATTATTGAATTATAAAGAAGCACCTGTTTTAAAAGAACTAGAAGGGTCTGATACCTTAAAGTTACAATTCAACTTAGAAAAAGGAATACAAGCAGAAAGTTTGATCGCTTTTTTAACAACACATCAAATAGAAACAAGTTTAACTAATACCGCAATTGCATAATGGAAATATTATCTTCTTATAATCTTATAATTGAAGTTTCTGTAATCATAATTTTATCATTTTTATTTAATTCTATAGCTAAAAAAACGAATATTCCTGCCGTATTAATGCTTATTGTATTAGGGGTTGGTTTACAATTTGGTTTAGAATATGTAAATAGTGATGCCATTGATTTTTTTCCAATTCTTGAAATATTAGGTATTGTTGGGCTTATTATGATTGTTTTAGAAGCTGCGCTTGAGTTAGAACTTAAGCGAGAAAAATTAGTGCCCATTCTAAAGTCATTCGTAGTTGCACTATTAGGCCTGTTTTTATCTGCTTGGATTGCGGCTTTAATTCTATATCAATTTATTCCTGATATGAATATGCATTCTGCATGGCTATATGCTACCCCATTATCAATTTTATCTAGTGCTATTATTATACCAAGTGTAAATGATTTAAAATCTCATAAAAAAGAGTTTCATATTTATGAAAGTACCTTTTCTGATATTATAGGTATCATGATGTTCTATTTTCTAGCCGGAAAACTTAACCCTGCAGAAGATACTGGCATCGTTGGTTTTACTAGTAATTTATTATTAACTATTGTAATTTCATTGGTTGCTAGTTATGCCATAATTCTTATATTCCAGAATATAAAAAGCCAAGTAAAATTGTTTTTATTAATTGCAGTCCTGCTCTTACTATATGCGGTAGGCAAGAAGATGCATTTATCATCACTCATCATCATTTTAATATTCGGGTTAGTAATTGCCAATATGAAATTGTTTTTCAAAGGTAAGCTGTCCAAACTCTTAGATTATAAAAAAGCACATCATATCTATCATGAATTACACACGATAACGGCAGAAACAGCATTTGTAGTACGTACTTTTTTCTTTGTTATTTTTGGGTTGACCATAGCCATTACATCCATATTCAATATAAACGTAGCCATCATAAGTTCCTTGATTATTGTCTCTATCTATGCCATAAGAGCTGTTTTGATGCTCATTTTTGTTGGGAAGGATATGTTACCACAATTATTTATTGCACCTAGAGGACTTATTACTGTATTATTATTTTATGCCATACCCGCAGAAGCTCAAGTAGAAGGGTTTGATTCTGGAATTTTGCTATTCGTAATTATTGCTACCAGTTTAATTATGACTTTTGCTATGATTTATGATAAGAGGCGTTCTAATGTGGCTATTAATAAAGCGAACCTAAATAAAGTAGGAACTACAAAATGGGTAGCTCCTACCCTAAAAGAAGAGTAGCATAAACACACACTGCTTTTACAAAAACCCTTTGAACAAAATTCAAAGGTTTTTTTTGCAGTAATTTTAATAACGCAATGCCACTTTAAAAATTTTATGTAATAAAATTGTGACTTTCCTATTATTTATGTGTCCAATATGTATACAAAGTATTGTATAAAAAAATATTCCAATTTATAATTACGCTCTTAATATTAGATGAAAACAAAAACTATAATTGCCATAGTAATGGCTATCCTAATTACCATATTTTCATTGCAAAATGCAGAAATGACCGATATAAAATTTTTATTTTGGAAATTATCCCTGTCAAGGGTTTTAATAATTCTCGGAAGTTTTGCATTTGGTATTGTCGTGGGCCTATTAATTTCATTAAAAAAAAATAGATTACCCAAGTAAAAATCTAGATAAAAACAATCTAAAATGGCTAAAATTATATCTGTAAATTTAACATCAATTCCGGAGTGTATTAATGTTAGTGATAATATTAGTGATATTACTGTAGAGACAAAAATAGAATTTCATCCGTTAGATATTTCTTTAGGAATGGAATATTGTTTGCATGTTTATATTTATGATATTCATGGTGATTTAGACACACCTTTCGTTTTACCAAATTGGGATGAGAGCGATGTAAACCCTATTTCATTAGGAAGAAAAGATGATTATCTTGGCGGTAAAAAAACCATAATTACGGCAACTCCAGAAATTATGATATTTAAAACTCCAATTGCATTACATTTAGGTCATGTAAACAGAGATACAAATTATATATCAAGAAAATTGAAAGCTTTTACAACGATAACTCCTGCTATTAGTAGCGCTTCAAAATGGTCAGAACCCTTTACCTCTCAAATAATTCACTAATTTTTTAATCTTATGAAATTATCATTTACAATACAACCACAGCGTTTTAAAGTTATTCATGAGTTACCAAATGCTTGGACAGATGAAGACTACAAAAAATTGCTTGACATCATGGATTACGGAGATATTTCTGATTTAAACTCTAAAGAATTAAAGGAAATGTGCCTATTATCACTATCAGACAATGAACCGGTAGACGCTGCTAATCTGATCTTAACTTATCTTTTTGAGGAGCAATTAAACTCAGGTCAAATAGATAATCTTTCAAATGAAATAATAGAAGAGAAGCTTTGGGAAGAATATGCTGATTTGTCTTTACATGAAGCACTATTCAATGCCACACAATTGCTTTACGAGGCTTACAATGGTAAATTCCCCCATCCTGAAGCCGTTTTAATTAATTTTGATATAATTCCTGGCGATACCAAAAATAAAAAGTCATTAACCACTGATATTGAAGCTAATTTAATTCGGTTGCTAGCCGATGCAATGCCAGAGAATACATTACTCAAAAGACTTTTTGAAAATCAATTAAAAGGTGAAGATTTTCCAGATGCAAAAGATATAATTTGGCAGTATAAAAAAGAGTCTAAAGATGGTGACAAATATCAACTAGAAATCATCTCTTCTACGTATTGGTTTCATGATTTTAAATATGTAGAAGATTACCAAACAGAATTAACGCATATTGAAGCGTAAGTACTTTGTTAAGATTTAGAAGAAAACAAAGCCTCTGTAAAAAAACTGAGGCTTTGTTTGTACAAGTTTTCTAGTCTTTTTTTTTTAGAATTAAATCATCTATCTAGAAATACGCTAAGCTATAATCCCTTTTCATATAACATAAAATTGATTTTTTAATAACCTGCTCTGTAAGTTTTAGTAAAGTAGGCATAACCTCTTCTTTTTAAGTACATGCTACATTAGCATAAGATTTAAAATATATCATAAAATTCTAATGGAGGATAAACTTTCAATAATTATAAGTACCTACAATTCTGAAGAATGGTTACAAAAAGTAATTTGGGGCTATAACCTTCAATCCTATAAAAATTTTGAAGTGGTAATTGCAGATGATGGTTCTAAAGAAGCTACAAAACATCTAATAGATGAATTACGAAAAGAAGTTTTCTATGAGATACGCCATGTTTGGCACAAAGATGATGGATTTAAAAAATGCAAAATTTTAAATAAAGCCCTTACTGTTTGTTCTTCAGAGTATATATTGATGACAGATGGTGATTGTATTCCTCGTAAAGATTTTGTACAAGTACATTATGAGAATAGGCAAAAAGGTTATTTCCTTTCTGGTGGCTACTCCAAACTTCCACTAGATATCTCACAACAAATTACAAAACAAGATATAGAGAATCAAAATTGTTTTAATCTAAAATGGCTTAAAGAACAAGGTTTACCTAAAAAATTTAAAAAGAAAAAATTAGGTAATGATGCGGAAAAAGCCAAGTTATTCAATAAAATAACTACAACCAAAGCATCTTGGAATGGTCATAACGCTTCAGGATGGAAAAAAGATATTCTTTCGGTTAATGGTTTTGATGAACGCATGGAATATGGTGGCGAAGATCGAGAAATGGGACATCGTTTGTTTCATCGAGGAATTAAAGGAAAACAAATTCGATACAGTGCTGTATGTATACATTTAGACCATGAAAGAGGGTATGTGACCAAAGAAGCCATTCATAAAAACAAGAAAATACGAAAAGAAACAAAATTTTCTAAAAGCATTTGGAGCCCTTATGGCATAATGAAATAACTATTTAACAACTTTTTCTAATCTTCGTAGCTCTTTGTATCCTTTATAGCTCCCTAAGGCATTGAGGTAACAAATAGTAAATCCTTTTGTACCGTCTAAGAAGCCTAATCTTATAAAATACCTTTGTAAAAATTTCCATATTGGATTGAAAATCAACATTATATAGACAAACTTTTTTTTCTTTTTATACTGTTGTAAAGCTTTCATTTTTCCATACTTAATAATCTTGTCTTTATAATCTTCATGGTTTTTATAACAATAATGAATCAACTTTTCTTTCATAAATCCAATTGCACCTTCAACCTCTAATTTTTCATGGACCAATCTTCCTTCATCAAAGCTTACACAACTTCTTTTAAATAGACGGATGTTCTTATCTGTTTGTGTTCCACTAAATCGCATAGGAGAAGTTTTAAACATGAAAATTCTATAGAACCAATACGCATTATGATGCTGCTCAGAATTAATACATTGTAAAATTTCACTTTGTAATGAGGGGCTTACTTCTTCATCTGCATCGAGAAACAAAATCCATTCATTAGTTGCTTTTTTTAATGTATAGGATTTTTGACTTGTAAAATCTTTAAAGGGATGTTGCTCAACTTCAACTTTAGGATGCTTCTTTAAAAACTCATAAGTGCCGTCTGTACTAAAAGAATCTACTACAATAACCTCGTCTGCAAATGCAACTGAAGCAATACATTTTTCAATATATCCAATCTCATTATAGGTGATTATAAGGGCTGATAATTTTACTTTCCTCTTTTGATCCATATTTAGCTTTTAAAAATTGAATATACCTTGACAATAAGCATTTTGGTTTTTCCCAAAATATTTAGGTAGCTATCATTCTAAAGCGAAATACGTATATATGATGTACATAAAACCTCTATACACTTAAATTTCATCTTTTCTTAACCTTATCAATAACTCAAAGAGTTTTTAATAAAAAAAAGAGACTTGTTTTAAATAAATTTTATTGAGAATTATGCTTTTGAGGGATCAATCACAAAAGTTGTGTGTGAATTGAAATAGGAGTTCGATCTTTGCAATAAAACGATCTTCCTTGGAACTATCTATAGACCTATTAAAGCTTATACTACCTGAACTATTACTAACCCACTTCGACCTAGTCACCCATAAAACGGAAGACGGTACGCTCCATTTATCTTTTGAAGAAAAGAAGGACACCCCTAAAGAAGAAAAACATCGCATTTTAATAGCCCATGGTTTTCATACAGAGATAGTAGTCCAAGACTTTCCATTGCGGGGAAAGTCAGTTTATCTCCACATTAAGCGACGCCGTTGGCTTGATAAGCGCACTAACGAAATAGTGCAAAGAGATTGGGATCTGGTCGCACAGGGAACACGAATGACCATCGAGTTCGCTGCTTTTTTAAAAGTACTTGGTCGATACTAAAGCTTCGGACTGCCGCACCATAGGCCATTTCTATGGGGTCGACGGAAAGAAACTCCAGCGACAGTACAAGGATTATCTGAGCGATTTTAAAGATTGGGATCAAAAGGGACATGCCAAACAATGGCTCATCTTTCCCGAGAATATCGGGCCATATCTGTCCATTGACGAAACGGCACTCTCCAAAGGGGAACTCTACACGATAATCACCAACAAAAAGGCCAAGGGCAGGAAAGGATCTATAGTGGCCATATTCTCCGGCACCAAGGTGGGACCGATTATAGAACAACTAATGAAGATATCGGCAAAGGAAAGGGCCAAAGTCAAGGAGATCACTATGGATATGGCAAACTCGATGAAGACCATCTCCAAGAAGTGCTTCCCTAAGGCAATACAGGTCACCGATCGCTTCCATGTACAAAAACTTGCCCTAGAGGCGCTTCAGGATATCCGGATCAAACACAGATGGGACGCAATAGACCTGGAGAACGAACAGATAAAACAGCCAAGGGCAAAGAACAAGACATTCGTCCCAAAAGAATTCAATAACGGAGATACAAGAAAGCAACTATTGGCCCGCAGCAGGTATTTAATGTACAAAGCTCCAAATAACTGGACAGAGAACCAATACATAAGAAGCAGGATATTGTTCGATCAATATCCCGATATAAAGATTGCCTTCGACCTAGCCCAAGGACTCAGAAACATATTCAATACGGCAACGTCCATAGAGACCGCCTATACAAAACTCGCACATTGGTACAAGGATGTAGAAAACACAGGATTTAGGGCGTTCAACACCATCGCAAACACCATAACACTCAACTATAGATCTATCCTGAACTATTTTATAAACAGGAGTACAAATGCATCGGCAGAATCATTCAACGCTAAGATAAAGGCATTCAGAAGTCAATTCAGAGGTGTTAGAAATATAGAATTCTTCTTATTCAGATTAACTAAAATATTTGCATAAACACAACAATTGAGCCTGATCCCTTTTGAGCCTTTACACTTGAGCCAAAATATGGAATTCGATACTTTTATAAAGACAAAAAGCTTCTGTTTTCACAGAAGCTTTTTTGTCGGGGTGGCAGGATTCGAACCTGCGACCTCCGCGTCCCAAACGCGGCGCGATAACCGGGCTACGCTACACCCCGAAAATGATGCCCTAAAACATCCTTATTTTCGGACTGCAAATATACAACAATACTTAACATAACAAACTATAATACCAAAAAAAAGACATCTATTTCTAGATGTCTTTTTTATTCCTATTACTTAAGGCCTATCTGTACAAGGTAAAATGACCTACATACTGTTGTTTATCAGCATCATTAGCATTTACTACGTACCAATAATCTCCTGTTGGTAATTCATTGCCTTCATACATTCCATCCCATGTTTTTATTTGATCTAGGACAGCTACTACTCTACCGTATCGGTCATAAATTTTTACATCAATATATGGAAAATACTCCCGATTATATGGCGCCCAGGTATCTCCTTTATCATCACCGTTAGGGGTAAAGAAATTAGGGAATTCTACCATCGAATCAAAGTTAAACGGTATTTTCACTAAAGCCACACAACCTCTTTCATCTTCAACACGCACATCTACAGTAGCATCTACAATAAGATTAAAAGTATTGACACTTCCTTGAGACTTGCCTTGGAAAGAATATTCATAATTTCCATATCCACCTGTTGCAATTGCTGTGATTTCATCTGGTCCTGTCTTAGTAACCGATAATGTTAATGGCATATATTCATCAATCGTGAAACTCACTTGATCCATACACCCATTACTATGGTAAATATATACCGTATGATCTCCTGCTGGTAAATCTCCAAAGATTCTTGTACTTGTAGCCAGTGTCATATCATCAACGTCTAAGCTAAACAACAACTCTGATAGTATTGATGTATCTGTCATTTCTACAGTCACCGTACTATTTGGGAATATTCCTTCACAACCGTATTGTGGTATAGCAACAGATTCTAGATTTACTCCCAGTCCAATATTAACAACTCTCTCTGTAGTACAGTTATTAAAATCACGAACATATATGGTGTATGATTCTCCTCCTTGTAAATTAGGAAATATTAAGTCATCATTTCTTACAAATCCTTCTGTTGGATCTGCTGGGTCTGGTAAAGGAATATTGATACCTTCTATTCTTGTTTCATAATACCGAGCAAAAGTAAGTGCATCTGTGAACGGTGTACCTCCTATGATGGTTAACCTAGCTTCACCATCATATGCATTTAGGCAAATCTCTGGTTGTGTTACCACATCAGAAATTGACAGCACATCTGGCTCCGTTATGGGTGCTACCATAACCAATTCACCACACCCTTGTGTATCTTGAATTAAGATTTCATAATCTGCACCGGCAGCTAAATTCTCAAAAGTATATACTCCAGGGTTGCTAGGATCACTAAAGAATTCGTTGTAATTAGGGTTAATTGCAAATTGTAACAAACCTTCACCTCCACTAGTTACTTCAATGGTAATCGTACCATTATCATCCCCATTACATAAGACGTTTGTTGTTATAATGTTATATACAATTGCTTCTGGTCTACTAATTACTAAAGGTCCTTCCACATCATAACAGGTAAGTCCGCTAGTTACCGCAATGTAGTATGTACCATCTGCTAAACCTTCAAAAGTACCATCTGTTTGAGCTGCTCTAACAACAGTAGCCGCTGGATCTGGATTAAACCCTGTATATGGTGATCCTGTTGGTGTTGGGTTCCCTAAATACAAGGTATACATTTCATTACCAACTCCTCCAGAAGAGAATGATTCAATTCTACCATCATTCTCCGTGGCACACGATATATCATCAGGTAAATTAGCGACTAAATCAATTGCTTGCGCATCTACTAAAGTAATCCCTTCCGAACGTAAACTGGTACAAGCACCTGCTCCACCAACTTTACGAACATCATATTGATAAAAACCTTGGCCTCCATCAATTAAAACAGAAGTTCCAGACATTGGAGTAAAAGGATCTGATGCCGCTGCATCAATAGAACGGTATTCATAGGTAAAGCCTACTTGAGGATTCTCTACACTCAATCTCATTTGACCATCGCCACCACAACCCGGTGCGGTAACTTGAACTAATTTAGGATCTAATGGTGGTGGTGCAATAACATAATAAGGAATAGAAACACCTACACACTCGTAACTAGAAGAGACTTCTATTGCATACCAACCTTCACTTATAAATCCGCCAGCTACCCCATCAAAAGTTGGTGTATCCTGTAAACCACTCCTTGAAAGTACGTCTGTATTATCATCACTATTTAAGTACAGCAATTGGTATTTATATCCTGCTCCTGGAACACCTCCGCTAGCACCAGCCGTAGCTGTATCACTAGTTCCTGTGGTGGTATCATAAGCTTCTAAAACAGCATCATTACCATCTGGACAAACTAAACCTTGTGGTTCTCTAATTCCTACAATAATAGGATCTACAGGTGCCAAAGTAATTTCAGAGAAGTTAGCACATAATTCTACATCTTGTATTTCTACACGATAATCTCCACTTGGTAAATCTGTAAATTCATTTGCAGTTCCATAAGCTACCACTTCAATATAAGTATCTGAACCAATAGTTATAGTTCCTGTTGCATCTTTTCTTAATAATCTATAGTTGTAAGGAGAAGAATCCCATCCCCCAACACCAGTGGCTACAATTTTCCCAGTATTATCAGTACAACTTACATTATCTATTTCAACCGTTGAAACTAATAATGCTCCATTAGGCGTACGAATATTAGTAACATTACTGTCATCTATACATTTAGGGTTATCTATAGCCCTTACTCTTACATAGAAATTTCCTCCTGGCAATCCTGTAATACGCGCATCATCTCCACTAACATCTGGAAAATCAACAGTATTAAAAGTACCGTTAGCAATTGAAGTTGTTTGTGTTAAATCATCACTCCTGTAAACATTATATTCATATTCACCCGTATAATTGATAACACTAATGAACAATTCTCCATTAGAATCTCCAAAACATTGTACCGGTTTTGCTTCAGAAATTGTTGCTAGTGGATTTATTGGATCTACCACATCATGTCTTGGTAATGGATATAAACATGTTGTAACATTATCTCGCACTACAAATAAATATTCCCCAGATGCTGGCAAATTGATATCTACAAATTGATCTGAACCTGAATTTGTAACATCGGCAACAGCAACTGCAGAAGTAGTTTCTACAGTAAAATCATTGGTACCTGTTACGGTAATTCTAACCGTTTCAGGGTCCTCACAATTTAATGGAGATAACACAACCAAAACACTTTGCACTTCTGAAGGTGGTGCTATAGCTGGCAATGTAAACTCATCTCTACACCCGTTACCGTCTATAGCATATACCGTTATTGTTTGCGTAGATCCATCATCAATAATTTCAAAAGTATTTGAATCTTGATAATTTTCATATCCAGTGATGCTATACTGATAACCACTACCTACTGTACCCACTTGATCTATAGCCACTGTGATTACAGAAGAGCTAAAACGATTAGCGCCAATCTCACAGGTAAATGGTGTACTTGTCGCTGAAATTTCAAATATAGCTGGATTTGTTATCGTAAATACACTTGAAAGCGTACTACAATTGCGAGCTGAAAGTACTTCTACTTGATAAGTGCCTTCTGACAAAACATTAAATACGCCATTCGTGTTTGTTTGAACAACGGCATTGGTTACTGTATTTCTTAAAATATAATCAATTGGGCCATCTACATCAGTACCTGCTTGTAAAATAATTGTGATGCTACCATCATTTGAATTATTACAACTAATATCTTCCGAAAATTCAATATCGATTACCGGAGGAACAGCGATATCTAAGTTTACAGGTACTAGTGTTGTACATAAGCGTGTACCATCTCCAACAATATCGTCTGTAATTAACACTAGATATTCTCCTGGACTTTGGTTTACAAAAACTCCTGTTGTGTTTATTGGAGTACCTCCAATTGGGTTTCCTAGGTCATCTTGTAATTCAAAGGTAAAATTACCACTACCTCCATTGGTCTCTATGGTTATCGTACCATCATTATTATTACATATTGGTATTCCAGTGAATTTTCCTGTTCCTGATAAGAACTCATAAACATCTGCAGTACCTGTTCCTATACACCCATTAGCATCTACTACGCTTATAGCATAAGAACCCGGTGTATTTACTGTATAAAGTGCTTCCCAAACGTCATCGACAGCGTTGTACACTCCAAACTTTTCTTCTCCATTTAAGGTAAAGTTAGGCGTATCTGTAGCTCCTGGCATAGTTACCGTAATATCAAATGATGAAGCCGAAGCAGCACATTGATTATTTACAATAGCAATTGGCGCTGGTAAAGGCGGTTGTAACAAAATAATATCTTCCGATACATTAAACGTACAGCCTCTAGAATCTATTACCCAGATATCATAGGCAATACCCGCTATACTACCTTGTAATACTGCAGTAGTTGCTGACGTAAAATCATCTGAATCATCAGTTGGTGTTAAAGTACCATCTTTATCCGGAGGAGTTCCCGCTGGCACAAAAGCGTAACTATAAGGTCCGCCTGCACCACCACTACCACGTACCGTTAACTGACCTAATGCATTACAGTTTGCTGGTATATTAGAAACAATATCAAGATTTGGCGTGTTTAAAATAACATCTATAATCGTGGCATCTGTACACGTATCACCATCAGTTACCCGTATGGTATATCTTCCTGGGACAATATCAAAAAAGCCTAAATAATCTGTTCCTGGCGTTGCAGTAGGTGCAGTATCTGTCTGTAATACAGCGTCAGTTAATGGATCTATTAAGTCTATGGTTATAGGTCCAACAAAATCAGATACTGTAAATTCTGTTCTACCATTCCCTGCATCATCACAAAATGCTGTAGGAGATGTTGCCCCAATACTTAAAGGACTTGCCCCTTCTGTTGGTGGAATTTCCTGAAAATAAATACATCCTGTTCCTAGATCCGTTACTTCAACAGTATATGTAACTCCAAATTGTAAGCCCGTAAATTCATGTCTCCTTGGTGGATCATTAGGAGTAATTGGTGCTGATGTATCACTAGTTAGTCTGATTAAAAAGTTTGGTCCTACTCCTCCAATTATAGAAACAGTATTCGTAAAACCTGTAACACTACAACTTGGTGGAACAGAAATAGGATCAGGAACCACCGTTAAATCAATTTGAGAAATGGTAACTGCATCAACATCACTACACCCTAAAGCATCTACCGTTCTTACCGTATAATCCCCAGCAACTAATAATGGACTAGATATAGACTCTACTGTACTTGTTGTTGGTCCTACTCTTAAAATTTCTACACCAAAACTGTTATATACAATATAGGTGAATTCTGGAGTTCCGTCTGTTACTGCTGTAATTTCAATAGTTCCAGAATTTTCTCCTGAAGGATTACATGTGGTATCTGTTGATGAAACTGTAGCATCTGGCGCTGCACTTATTGCTGCAGGGATAAGTACCGAATTTCCTAAAGTAACACAACCTCTTGCATCGCGTACGGTATAACCATAATTGGTTCCTGCTGTTAAACCAGTATATACGGTTTGAGAAGAATAGGTTCCTGTATTTCCAAAATCAATTTCAAAAGGAGGTATCCCGCTTGTTGCATCTGGAATAATTTGTACCCCACCACTATCTGGATCTCCACAACTTGCTGGAATTACCGTATGCGCTGCTATAATATTTGCTGGATCTTCAACTACCAATGGTTCAGAAACAGCTACACAAGCTTCATTATCAGTTACTCTGAAAATATAATCTCCTCCTGTAGTTACAGGATATAAAAATGAATTTGAAGTAAATGGTTGGAAAGCTCCAAACGTAGCTCCATTATCATCACTCACTTGGTATTGTTTTGGCGATGCATTAGCTAAATATCCATTAGAAATATTTACGCGAATTTCTCCTGGCGCTCCTCCACAAGGGATTTCCGTTTCTACAGCAATACTCACTCTTAATTGTGCATTGATGGTAAGTTGAACGGTATCTGTACAGTTATTTACATCTTTTACTTCAAAAGTATATGTACCTGGAGTTAAGTTTGTGAAACTTGGACTCGCTTGATACGTGCCATTATTAATTCTATATTCATAGCTACCTCCTCCTCCAGTAGCTGCTACCGTAGCAGAAGCTCCTGCAACTGGCTCATAACATAAGCTAGACGATGCTATTGAAATAGTTGGTGAAGTAAGTGGCGTTAATTGAAATTCAAATGTTGTGGTACACCCTTCTGCATCTTCTACAGACAAAATATAAGGTGTAGTTGGCGTTGATGCCTGTGTCAAGTTTCCAAATGTTCTATTTGAAGTAGGCCCCACCGTTGTTCCATTAGGACGCTGTAAGGTATATCTGTAACTACCCCATCCTCCGGTTGTATTTGCTACTACACGTCCAATGTTACCATTAGCACAACTCATAGCCGTTACTGTTGGTGTTAAGGTAATTGCCGCAGATTCTTCTACGGTTACAGAAGCGGTATCTGTACATCCTGTATCGCCATCAGTTACCGTAATCGTATACGTTCCTGCGCCTCTAGAAGAAATATCTACTTGCGCAGCACTTTGTAAAGCACTTACAGGCTCAGCATTAATTTGATACGTATAATTAGTACTGAATCCATCAATAATGAAGGCGCCACTACCATCACCAGCACCATTACACACTTTTAAATCTCCTCCTGCTTTTGCACGAGCTCTAATTGAGCTGATAACTACGGGAGTAAAACTTTCGGTATAAATACAACCATTAGCATCTGTAATTCTAAACGTATATGTTGTAGATGTACTCAACCCTGTGAACGTATCACTACCACCATTATTTACAGTACTAGGACTTATAATGCTATAATTTGCAATTGCTACTGCACTCGTAGGCGTTAATTGAAGATCTGTTGTTCCAGAAGCACAATTAATATTACTTTGAAGAAAATCTAAATTTGTTGGCGGATCTACTTGATCTATTACTATTGGAGTCAGTTCTAATCTACAACCGCTATCATCTCTAATTATAGGTGTATAGGTTCCTGCTGCTAAATCAGAAAATAATGGTGTAGTCGTATAATTAACTCCGTCTACACTATATTCATAACCACTACCAGAACCTCCACTTGCTGTTCCAAATTGAATACTACCGCCATCGGTGCCTCCTATACCATCACAGGTTTCATCACCTAATTTTGTTACGGTCCCTGCTATACTCGCATCACTTGTTACGGTTACTGACGGTAAAGTCATCGTACACGAAAAGCTTCCTTGCTCATACCTAACTTCTAAGTTATTATAAGTGCCATCTACTACAGAAATCTGAGTAGAAGCTACCCAAGGATCTGATGGTTGTGTTCTAAATGATAAATTATACCCTTTGGCATCGGTTACATTGAAATTTATTTTAGCTCCTCCATTGGTACAGGTACCATCTACCCCTGAGGCCGAAACTACGGGAGGCGTTAATTCTTTTACGTTTGCTGAAGCTGTTATGGTACAACCATTGGTATCAGTAATTAAAAAATTGTAATCACCTGAAGCAGTAACCGTATACGTTGTTTGTCCTGTATATGTTGGGCTAACTGCTGCTGCTCCATTTACGGTAAAGGTATATGGTGCGGCACCTCCAGAGGTACGCACAATAATATCTACACTGGTAATATCTGCACAGCCAAAACTACTATTCACTTCGGTGGAGGCGGACAAAGCTACCAAGCCATTTCCTATAACTATAGGATTTCCACTCGTATCTACATCTTGTCTAGGAGCTGCAATACCATTTGCTGGGTCTGCCTTACACTGTTGTGTTTCTACTTGCACACTATAGGTACCAAAACCTACAGCAGCAAAATTGTAAGTATCACTTGCTATAAAAGATGTAAATTCCTGAGGGAACCCACTACTATCTAACAAGGTATATTTATAAGGACCAGGAACATCATTAACTTGAACCGAGATACTACCGTTTTCTCCAAAACATTGCGCATCAACTACTGTAACATCAATATCTATTTCTTTAGATTCAATTACAATTGGCTCATACGGATATTCACAGGTATTTGGTGTATTTTTTAATCTTGCTTTAACAATATAAGTACCCGGAATTAAATCATCAAATATTGCACCTTGCCATGCGCCAAATCCGCTACCGTCATTAATGGCATATTCATAAGCACTTGATAAGTTGGTAACTTGAATTCTACCAGCAACCCCACAAATATAATCGCGTTTAACATAAGTCTGACTAATGGTACTTTTCTTTACCTTAATATAATAAGGTAGTCCCCCATTAACTCTTACCCTAAATTCTGCTCCTGTTCCTGCTGGAACTGAATTTGGATCTATAGTTAATGTTGGAGATGTTCCCGCAGGAACCCATGCTGTGGAACAGGTATATGTTGGGCATTGTAAATCCGCATTAAAACTAGGACATGAAGCCACCGTTAATCTTTCCCATAGATAAGAACTATACGCTTGATCTAAAGCAATTACGCGCGTATCAAAATTACCACATAGATTAAATCGAGCTAGCGTAGCCCCATCATTTGAACAGGTAACCGTTTCATCTGCATTTGCAATAATTGTAGCAAAGAAAGGTGCCGCAGCAAGAGCATTTCCTGTTTGTTCAGAATTAAGTTGTGATTGATTCTGTTCTTGAGTTTTCTTTTTTGTAAAACTTTCTTCAATAGAAGAAACAATATTCGCAGAAAATTCCCCGATATAGTTAAAAATTTTGGTCTCAGCCAATAGTGAAGAAAAGACGAAAAAGAAAACAAGTAGCACTAAAAAGTACCAAGATTTTCTTGATTTTTTGAATGACATAGGTTACGTAGGTTATTTGTGAAAATTGTAAGACTTGGGATCAACAATAATCTTATGTGTAATTATTTTTACTTAATATTTCTTTTATCTTTAAAATGAACTTATATTCCTTATATATAACTTAAACGTCAAGGTATGAAAAATAGTATTGTTTGCATCTATTTTATCGTTGTAACGCTTAACAAGTCTTACGGTCTAGGATAGAAAAATAGCGTAGACTCGCTATATTAGATAATGTTACTTATCGATAAAGCATTTGTTTCAAAGGGCAAAACCATACTGCTTCACTAAAATATTCTAGCCACCGATAAAGAAAAAATCATATCGTATTTTAAATAGCAAAAAAGGAGAAATTTAAGGGATTACGAGAAATATCTAAAGAAATAATGTGGTAAAGATAATTTTAAAAGCGCCTTAATTACTCTAATTATTATCCTAAAATTTAAGTTGTATATAGTATAAAATCCATACATTCTCACCTACAAAAAAAGGTTGTATAGAAAAGAAAGTAAAATTAGAGGGCTCATAGCTAAAAGCTACTTATGCAAAATCTATCATTGAGGAAATAACATAAATAATTATTCCATAGCCTTTCCCTGAACAGAAAAGGCTATGGAATAATAAGTCTGGAATACGTAGTTTATTTTAAGTACTACCTTATTTTACGTTATGAGCTTCGGTTGCTTTATGTACAGATCCATGTATTTTAAGCAGCTTTTCTGCTTCATTATAAGGAATAGCTAAAGCTTCGACTAAATATCTAGTCCCTCTATCAACTAATTTATCATTACTCAATTGCATGTTTACCATTTTATTACCTCGTACACGACCAATTTTAATCATTAGTGTTGTAGAAATCATATTTAATACTAATTTCTGTGAGGTACCACTTTTCATGCGCGTACTCCCAGTTACAAACTCTGGACCTACATTAATTGCTATAGGAATATCTGCTGCTTGTGCTAAAGGAGAACCTGGGTTATTAGTAATACACGCTGTTAATATTCCATTTGCTCTTGCCTCATAAATTCCGCCTATAACATAAGGAGTACTTCCGGAGGCTGCTATACCAATTAAAACATCATCTTTAGTAATATTATACTCGTTTAAATCTATCCAAGCTTGTTCCGCATTGTCTTCAGCATTTTCTACTGCTTTTCTAATCGCAATATCGCCACCAGCAATAATTCCAACAACACTTTCATGTGGCATTCCAAAAGTTGGCGGTATTTCTGATGCATCTAATATCCCCAATCTACCGCTAGTACCAGCACCTATATAAAATAAGCGTCCTCCCCTATTAAAACGTAGGACTATTTCGTCTACCAATTTAGTTATTGAAGGAATAACTAAGCGTACTGCTTCTGCAACTTTTTGATCTTCACGATTAATATTTTCTAATACTAATTGTGTATCCATTTGCTCCAAATTATCATAATTTGAAGCTGTTTCTGTGATTTTTTTATAATTCATAGGTTTATAACAAACGAATGTCTTGTTTTCTAAAATTATCTAATAAAGTATTTTTGGGATCTATTTCGGTAATCATTGTGTTAATAGCATTAATCTCACAAGTCTTATAACGATGTTTAGAATTTAATTTTTCTGATATTAGCAAAAGTACAGTTTTCTTAGATGATTTTATGATTGCTTTTTTTACTTGCACACTTTCCAAATCAAATTCCGTTAAACCATAATCTACAGCTACATATCCTGTACCTATAAAACTATAGTCTAAAGTAATTTCTGATAATTGATGAATAGCACTAGCACCAATAGCTAACTGAGAATCCTTTGACAACCTACCACCAATAAATAAAACATCTACCCCTTTTTTAGTTAATAACTCCATCGCAACAGCAAGACTGGTTGTGAAGCATGTAATTTCTAATTTATTCGGAATTGCTTTAGCCAACTCTAAACAGGTTGTTCCACCATGAATAAGAATTGTACTTCCTGAATTTATTAAAGACAACGCTTTCTCTGCTATGATTATTTTATCATCCTGAGCATAAATATTTTTATTTGTCGTAGCATAATTGGTAAACCCCAATGCTATAGCTCCTCCATGTACTTTTTTTAATTGTTCTCCTGCATCCAATTCTTTTACATCTCTACGAATTGTATCTATAGACACCTCTAATTGCTCAGCAATATCTGTAAGTAAAATGCGGTTGTGCAGTTCTACTTCATTAAGAATAAACTTATGTCGTTCTTCTTTTAACATTTTAATTAATCATTTTAATCTTTGAAAAGATACAACAAATATAAATATATATTTGCTGTTTTTTGCTATTTTAATAAATTTAAAATAAAAAACAGCAAAAAACAGCAAATACAATTTTTTTGTTTATTTTTGAGTCATACTGTTTTACCTACTAGTAAACCAAAGACAATTAAAGCACGATAGATTATGCAGGAAACACTTGAAAAAGATAATGAGATTATCAAATTTGAAAAAATTAATACTATTATTCATAATAGTTCTGAAGAGGCATCCTTATATGTTGCAAAAGAGATTGTTCACCTTATTAAAGAAAGACAAAAAGAAAATAAAACTATTGTATTGGGATTAGCTACTGGATCTACTCCTACCAAAGTTTATGAGTACTTAGTCCAATTTCATAAAGATGGCTTAAGTTTTAGCAATGTAATTACTTTTAATCTAGATGAATATTTTCCAATGCATCCAGAATCTATTCATAGCTATGTCCGTTTTATGAATGAGCACTTATTTGATCATATTGATATCAAAAAAGAAAATATTCATATTCCTGATGGCACACGAACCATAGAAAACGTAAAAGAATTTTGCGAAGCTTATGAAGCTAATATCGAAAAATCTGGCGGAATAGACATTCAAATTTTAGGTATTGGTAGAACAGGTCATATTGGATTTAATGAACCTGGTTCCTCTTTATCTAGTAAAACACGTATGGTTAGACTTGACAGAGTAACGCTATTAGATGCCGCTAGCGACTTTTTTGGGCTAGAAAACGTCCCTTCTAAAGCAATCACCATGGGAGTTGGTACTATTATGGCTGCTAGACGCATTATTTTAATGGCTTGGGGAGAAGGCAAAGCTCAAATAATTAAACAGGCCGTAGAAGGAGAAATTCGTGAATCTATTCCTGCGACCTTCTTACAACAACATGCCAATTGTGATTTTATCTTAGATAGTGCCGCTGCATCAGGACTTACCAGAACATACAACCCTTGGTTAGTAAGTGATTGTATTTGGACAGATGATTTAATTAAAAAAGCTACTATTTGGTTATCAGAAAAACTAGATAAAGCTATATTAAAACTTACCAACGAAGATTACAATGAACATGGTATGGGCAGCTTAATAGCTGATATAGGTTCTGCAGAAAACATTAACCTTAAAGTCTTTAACACCTTACAAAGCACCATAACTGGTTGGCCTGGTGGTAAACCAAATGCTGATGATAGCAATAGACCAGAACGTAAAGATCCCTACCCAAAAACATCTTTAATTTTTAGTCCACACCCAGACGATGACGTTATTTCTATGGGAGGAACATTATTACGTTTGGTAGACCAAGGCCATCATGTTCATGTAGCTTACCAAACTTCAGGAAATATAGCCGTTTTTGATGATGAAGTAATTCGTTTTCTAGATTTCGCTCTAGACTTGCAACCAAATAATAAAGAATTATAGAGGTCAGTAGTTAATTACTTATTAATTCAGCTTGATTGATTTTATCATTATTGACCATTTTAACAATAAGATTATTGAATATTGTAGCTTTACTTTGAGATCTGTTTATTCTAAAACAAAATTCATTGAAATATCTATTTAAATTATTGTCACTAACCCAAGAATAAGTTGTTCTTATCCAAGATTTAACCTGATGTATCATTGTATGAAGCGCTTTAAAATTTAACCCTCCATTACTTTCTATTTGTGTGATGTCGTAAGCCTTTGCAATAGGACTATAGCCTCTCCATTTATCTGTAGTAATCTTTGCGTTTCGGCTGATATGGTTGACAAAAATATATTGTAAGGATTGTGCTGAAAAATCATCTATTTTCATAGCATACATTCTTTTTACCTTTCCATCTTCTGTAAGCTGTACAGCTGTAACCGCCTTCTTTTTCTTAGCATTGTAGCTTCTGCCAACTTTTGTTTCTTCTCTGCCCCCTAAAACAAATTCATCTACATGAACAACTCCGTCCATAGGATTATTCCCACTCGAAGACATAGCTTCTCTGACCTTAAGCATAAAAAGTCTAGCTGTTTTTTCTGTTACTCCGTAACGTACTCCCATATAACTTGCAGATAAGCTTTTCGTGCTTGTAGCCATCTCAAAACAAATAAAAAATGCTTTGCGAACACCAAACTTTACCTTGTGAAATAATGTATCTGCTGTTGCGGATTCTGTATGTCTACAAATATTACATTGCCTAGAGAAATCAGCACGTGTTTGACAGGCTATATGATTGCATCTAGAACATTTAAAAGGGGTTTTAGACTTAATATTTGCTAAATATTCTTTGCAATCATTGTCCGTTTTGAAGCAATCAGAGAACTCTAGAAGATTTTGACCCTTGAAAATATCCATAATTTAATATATTTACTGAGTATCAAGATACGAAGTTAGCTACTGACCTCTAAAGAATTAAAAGTACAATTTGAGAAAGTTAGAGGCTTTTTAAAAAATAAAAAACCCGGCGAAATAGACAGTCCCGAAATTCAGAAAATAAAAGGATTAATTAGAAAAGGAGAAGTATTATCTGCTTGCAGATATTGTGGCGTTGAAGAAGACAATGCACATTTTCAAAACCTTCCTTTTTACGAAACTGGAACGGTAAAGAAAAAACCACATTCACAAGAAGATATCCAAATTACGTATGACATACTTAATAGAATAAAACCTACTCAAGTTTTTGCTGCAGGAGATTTATCTGATC
This sequence comes from Cellulophaga algicola DSM 14237, assembly GCF_000186265.1. Taxonomy (NCBI): domain Bacteria; kingdom Pseudomonadati; phylum Bacteroidota; class Flavobacteriia; order Flavobacteriales; family Flavobacteriaceae; genus Paracellulophaga; species Paracellulophaga algicola. Next base: position 3,218,781 of record NC_014934.1, on the reverse strand, counting down.
CTCATGGTACACATAGAGTGTGCCTTAAAATAGTATTTGAAGCTTTTGCCCAACTTAAAAAAGATAAAGTAGACTGGATAGAAGATTGTTACTTATGGCTCTACCGTGGTGCATGGCAAGAATGGGATATTGCCGATATGGAAATGACCGTTCCTATTGGTCCTAAAGATATGCAACGTAAAAAGAATGCCATTTTTAAGCACCAATCTCAAAAAGATGCAGCAATGTTTCCTGGGAATGATGATCGTGAATTCTGGGAACGTGCGGAGCAAAGAAATAAAGAAACTGCAAGAAAATACAATGCATTAGGTCTTGCAGAATATGAAGCAATGGAAAGCTTTGTACGCTATAAATTTTAATATTAACTAACTCACTTTTATGATGAAAAAAATGCAACTCTCATTCTCATTTTTTCTGATGCTCTTTTTTGCGCAAGGCCTTCTTGCACAATCAACAATAGTATCAGGTACAGTACATGCTACCGATGGAGTTCCTCATAGTAAGTAAATAGTGTTTTGTGAGTTGATTTTTAAAGATGCCCAGTTACAACTCTGTTGTGCTGGGTTTTTTAAAAAAACAGAATATCTTACCTTGGCTAATAAAACCGTAAATGAAAAAAATATTTTTAATAGTACTACTCGCATTATTTACCTCTTGCGCCGCTCTTAAACAAAAATTACCCGAGAGGGAATTTAGAGGTTTTTGGGTAGCTACTGTCGTAAATATTGATTGGCCAAAAAATGGTAAAGATGCTATTGAAAAGCAAAAGGAGGACTATCTTAAAATTTTAGACTTTTATGACCAGCTAAACTTTAATACAGCCATTGTTCAAATACGAACAGCGGGAGATGCTTTTTATCCTTCTGATTATGCACCTTGGTCACAATATTTAACAGGAGAACAAGGTATTGCTCCTGATACAGAAGAGAACTTATTAGCATGGATGATTTCTGAAACACATGAAAGAGGTATGGAGTTTCACGCTTGGTTAAATCCATATAGAGCCACTTTTGATCTTAACACCACACTTTTAAGCGAACAACATGACTACTATACGCATCCCGATTGGATGGTAAAATACGGTAAAAAATATTATTACAATCCTGGAGAACCAGCAGTCCAAGATCACATGATAGCGCTTATAGATGAAATAGTAAAAAACTATACGATTGATGCTATTCATTTTGATGATTATTTTTATCCCTATAAAATAACTGGCGAAACTTTTAATGATGTAGCTGCTTTCAATCTGTATAAATTACCTAATCAAACCATTGAAGATTGGAGACGTAGTAGTATAGATTCCCTTATTAGAAAAACACATTATGCCATTAAAAAAGAAAAACCTTGGGTCCAATTTGGAGTAAGTCCGTTTGGAGTTTGGAAAAATAAAGCTACAGATTCTAGAGGTTCTGATACTCAAGCCGGACAAACTACCTATGATGACCTCTATGCCGATCCGTTACTTTGGATGCAAGAAGGCTGGATTGATTACATTATTCCACAAGCCTATTGGAGCATAGCTCTACCTGTTGCCTCACACAAGACAATTATGGAGTGGTGGGCGGCAAATAGCCCAAATACCAATCTTTATATGGGTAACGGCCCATACAAAATTAGAAATAATAGCGACAAAGCTTGGGACAATAAAAAGGAACTCCCTAATCAAATAAAATTAGGTCGCAAGACCCCTAACATACAAGGAAATGCATTTTTTAGTGCCAAAAGCTTAATGAATGACCATGAAGATGTAGTCAACATATTAAAAAGAAAATATTATAGTAAAATTGCTTTGAACCCAAGTACACCTAACCGTATAGGAAATAAAATTGCTATTCCTAAAATAGTACGTATTCATAAGACAAACACCTCCGTTAACATTCAATTTAACGGCCTTGAGAATTTTAGATATGGATTAGCATTTGGTGCTAAAAAGAGTGGAAAAAATCAGCTTAAATTAAAAAAACTACTACGTACTAAGATTCCGTTATCTCTAAATTCTATAACACTTTCTAATACAATTCTTAAAAATAAAAAGAAAATTGCGTTAGTATTTATTGATAAATTCGGACAAGAAACACAGCCTATTTTTATAAATTTAGATCAAATCGTACCGTATGATTAAAAAAGATAAAGGAGCATGGGCTTGGGTGCCCATTTTATATTTTACACAAGGCCTACCTTATGTTTTGGTGGTTACCGTATCTGTAATCATGTATAAAAAACTAGGGGTAAGTAATGAAGATATTGGTCTCTATACTAGTCTACTATACCTCCCTTGGGTTTTAAAACCATTTTGGAGTCCGCTTGTAGATTTAAAAAGTACTAAAAGAAAATGGTTTTTAGGCATGCAATTACTCATCGCCATAGCATTGTTTGGTGTTGGCTTAACCATTCCTACCAATATGTTCTTTACCACTACCCTAGCTTGTTTTTGGATGGCGGCTTTTGCATCTGCCACCAATGATATTGCTTCAGACGGGTATTACATGCTAGGCCTAACAGAAAAAAAACAATCCTTTTTTGTAGGGTTAAGAAGTACCTTCTACCGATTAGCTATGGTTACAGGAGAAGGATTAATTGTTTTTGGCGCTGGGTTTTTAGAAGAAAAATATGGCGATTCTACAAAAGCTTGGAGTATTACGATGACCGCAACAGCGGTCTTAATGCTCGCACTAACTGTAGCTAACTTTTTTGCAAGTCCCAAATACGAATCTTCATCTGAAGAACCGATTCAAAAACCAGAAGGCTTCTTAGAAATATTTCGTAGCTTTTTTAAGAAACCTCAGATAGCAATTGCTCTAGCATTTATTCTTACCTATCGTTTAGGAGAATCTCAACTGGTAAAAATGTCTTCTCCCTTTTTATTAGATACCCCTGAAAAAGGAGGTCTTGGTTTTACGACAAAAGAATTAGGAATTGTTTTAGGTACTATTGGTGTGGTTGCCCTTACTGTAGGCGGAATATTAGGTGGAATATTAATTTCTAAAGATGGTTTAAAAAAATGGATGCTCCCTATGGTATTATCGCTAAACATCCCAAATTTTTTCTATGCTATTCTGGCACTTACAAAAACTACAAATATCATTGCTGTTTCTGCTACTATTGTACTTGAGAAATTTGGGTATGGGTTTGGTTTCGCAGCATTTCTTATGTACTTAATTTATATCGCAGACGGTAAATCTAAAACCTCTCACTATGCAATTGCTACAGGGTTTATGGCTTTAGGCATGATGGTTCCAGGAATGATTAGTGGGTTTATGCAAAGTTGGTTAGGCTACGGCGGCTTCTTTGTGTGGGTTGTTATTGCTGCCTTACCCTCTTTATTTTTATTAAAATATTTAAAATATCCGGCAGATTTCGGAAAAAAAGATGTCATTAAAAATGAATAATATTATCGCATATAGCAAGGCTATAACAACACTTTCTTTGCAGGAAAAAGTAGGACAGTTATTCATGCCCGCAGCCTTCATCAATGATACGGAAGAAGAAATTTTACAGATAGAAAAGCTGATTTCTGAGTATGCCATTGGCAGCTTATGTTTTTTTCATAGTCGTGCAAGTGCCGCAACTAATTTTGAAGGTCAAAAGAAAATTGTGTATAATGAAAACAGTTTTGAAACATTAAATAAACTGATCCAGCGCTATCAAAAAGCTGCAAAATACCCACTTTTAATGAGTATTGATGCGGAATGGGGTTTAGCGATGCGGATTGAAAATACACCACAGTACCCTTACGCCATTACCTTAGGAGCGATACAAAACAATGAAAATCTACTCTTTAAATTAGGCAAGCAAATTGCTGCCGATTGCAAAGCTGCAGGTATCCATTGGAATTTAGCTCCCGTTGTAGATATCAATAATAACCCTAATAATCCAGTGATAGGTTACCGTTCTTTTGGTGAGAATAAATACCTCGTTACCCTAAAAGCAGCTGCATTTATCAAAGGCACAGAAATGGAAGGTGTACTTACCTGTATAAAACATTTTCCAGGACATGGGGATACTGCCGTAGATTCACATTTAGGACTTCCGTTAATTGAAAAATCTAAAGAAGAATTACTTAAGAATGAATTATTTCCTTTCCAACACTTAATCAATGAAGGAGTTGATAGTATTATGGCAGGACATTTATCTATTCCTGCCTTAGCAGATGGAGATGCTATCCCTTCTAGTCTATCAAAAAAAATGCTTAAAAATTTGTTGCGTGATGAAATGAATTTTAAAGGAGTCGTAATTTCTGATGCGCTAAATATGCATGCCATATCTAAAAACTACACCACTAAAGGAGAACTAGAATGGTTAGCTTTTGACGCAGGAAATGATGTTTTATGCTTTTCAGAATATGCACAAGAAGGTATTGAAGCTATTCTTAAAAATGCATCGGAAAAGCAAATTGAAGAAAGTTTTAAACGTATTTGGCATCTAAAAGAAAAAGCTTTCATGAAAGAGGCTACCTCAATTACACTATCTGATGCTTCGGATTTAAATACAGCTATAGCCAAAGAAAGTCTAACTATTTATAAAGGTTCAGTCGCAGATTTCAAAAAGCAGCATTTTATTGGTTTAACAATAGGTTCAACTAAAAACTCCGCCTTTTTTGATGCTATCGGCAAAGAACTAAGTTTTGAAAAGGTTAGTGACTTAGAACAATCCGAAGCTAATTTATCTAAATTTGACAATGTACTGATTGCAATTTATCCGCCGAAGGCTAAACCCGCAAACTTATTTGATATTCCTCAAGAACAGTTAGATTTAATTAATACCCTTAGTGCAACAAAAAATGTAGTGATTTATCTCTTTGGAAATCCTTATGTATTAAATCACCTTAAAACAGAAAGCACAAAAGCGGTAGTTATTGCATATCAGAATTTTGAAGTATTTCAAGAGAATGCAGCCTTGCATTTTTTAGGCCATAACCTCGCTCCAGGAAAAACGCCTGTTACCATTAAACGTTAAAATAAGTTTTATGAAAAAATATAAAATTATTGGGTTAATGTCTGGTACCTCTTTAGACGGATTAGACCTCGCTTATTGCCACATCTGGGAAGAAAATTCTATGTGGAATTTTAAAATTATAGCGACTAAAAGTGTTTCTTATACCGCCGAGATGGAAGAAAAGCTAAAGAATTCTATTTTTCTATCAGCATCAGATTTATTGAAATTTAATAATAGCTATGGCGAGTGGCTTGGCACAGAAGCAAAAGTATTTATTAGTGAGAATAATTTAGAGGTAGACTACATTGCAAGTCATGGACACACCACACACCACCAACCTCAAAATGGATTAACGTTTCAGATAGGTTCTGGTCAACATTTAGCGAATGAAGTAGGACTTCCTGTGCTCTGTGATTTTAGAACTAATGATGTTGCACTTGGAGGGCAAGGTGCGCCATTAGTGCCTATTGGAGATCAATTGTTTTTTAATGATTATGACTTCTGTTTAAACTTAGGAGGCATCAGCAATATATCTTTTGATTTTCATGGTAAAAGAATCGCTTATGATATTGGCTTAGCGAATATGGGGCTCAATTATATTACAAAAAAAGAAGGCCTAAATTTTGATGACGCGGGTAAATTGGCTCGAAAAGGGATACCTAATCAAACCATGTTATCTGCCTTAAATAAATTAGCGTTTTACGAGTTGCCGTTCCCTAAATCTATTGGCTTTGAATGGTTTGTAAATGAAGTAATCCCCATAATTGATGCAACAGAAGATACTTTAGAAAATCTATTACATACCATGGTGCTCCATGTGAGCACTAAAATTGCGGAAGAAGTTTTACAAAACACCATAAAACCTGAGAATGAATTATTAGCAACAGGTGGCGGAGTATTAAACACTTTTCTGATAGAAATGCTACAAGAAAAATTAGGTAATAGTGTACATGTCGTAGTGCCTACCCAACAAATTATCGAATTTAAAGAAGCTTTAGTTTTTGCATTAATGGGAGTGCTTCGCCTTACTAAAAATATAAATGTTCTCGCCTCTGTAACAGGTGCAAAAAGAAATTCTTCTAGCGGTGTTATTTACTTGCCAAGTTAAAATTTTGCCTATTTACATTTATATAAACTATTATCTTAAGATATTTATAAATAATTAAAGTATAATTTCATTAAAATACATTTATTAATTAAATTTATAACATAAAATCACCCCCAAGGCTTTGATAGGATTTCTTTACCGACTAGCCTTACTAGTCATCCTGAAATATACTTCAAAAAGAACAGAAAATTAGAAAATATCTAAATACTCAATAGCACAAAATCGCAAAAGAGTATTAAAAAATTAAAATAGGCAGCGCAATGAGTAATTATCACATCAAACACTTAGAAGAATATTTTCAGGTCTACCGAAAATCTGTCCGTAATCCGGAAGCTTTTTGGGAAGAAATTGCCGAAGAACATTTTTTATGGCGTAAAAAATGGAATAAAGTTTTAAGCTGGGATTTTTCTAAACCAGAAGTAAAATGGTTTGAAGGTGCACAACTCAATATTACAGAGAATTGTATAGATCGTCATTTAACGACAAGAGGTGAAAAAACAGCTATTATTTTTGAACCTAATAACCCAGAAGAAGAAGCGCAACATATTAGCTATTACCAATTACATGATCGTGTATGTCGTATGGCAAATGTCTTGAAAGAGAAAGGAGTTAAAAAAGGAGATCGCGTATGTGTTTACCTGCCTATGATTCCTGAATTAGCGATTACCATTCTTGCTTGTGCACGCATTGGTGCTATACATTCTGTTGTCTTTGCAGGATTCTCATCCAATGCTTTAGCAACCAGAATAAATGATTCTGATTGTAAAATTATAGTTACCTCAGACGGTTCATTTCGCGGGAATAAATCTATAGATTTAAAAGGCATTGTAGATAAAGCTTTAGAAGAATGTCCAGGCATAGAAAATGTATTGGTAGTAAACCGAACAAATAGTCCTATTGAAATGAAAGCAGATCGCGACGTATGGCTACAGCCGCTTTTAGATGCTGCCTATGGCGATTGTGTTCCTGAAATAATGGATGCAGAAGATCCGCTATTTATTTTATACACTTCTGGCTCAACAGGAAGGCCTAAAGGAATGGTACATACCACCGCAGGATATATGGTGTATACCGCCTATACCTTTAAAAATGTATTTCAATACCGTGAGAATGATGTGTATTGGTGTACTGCAGACATTGGTTGGATCACTGGCCACTCCTATATTGTTTATGGACCTTTAGCGAATGGTGCAACCACAGTAATGTTTGAAGGCGTACCCTCATACCCAGATTTTGGGCGTTTTTGGGACGTTATTGAAAAGCATAAAGTAAGTCAGTTTTATACTGCTCCTACAGCTATTAGAGCTCTAGCGAAACAAAATTTAGAGTATGTAGAAAACCGTGATTTATCAAGTTTAAAAGTACTTGGTTCTGTAGGAGAACCAATAAACGAAGAGGCATGGCACTGGTATAACAACAACGTAGGTAAGAAAAAAAGTCCGATTGTAGATACTTGGTGGCAAACTGAAACTGGTGGAATCATGATTACCCCAATCCCTTATGTAACACCAACGACACCAACATACGCAACCTTACCTTTTATTGGTATTCAACCAGCATTAATGAACGAAGAAGGCAATGAAATTAAAGGCAACCAAGTAGAGGGCCGTTTGTGTATAAAATTTCCTTGGCCTTCTATTGCAAGAACAATTTGGGGAGATCATGACCGATACAGAGACACCTATTTTACCGCATATAAAAATAATTATTTTACGGGTGATGGTGCATTACGTGATGCTGTAGGTTATTATAGAATTACCGGGCGTGTAGATGACGTTATTATTGTTTCTGGTCATAACTTAGGTACTGCACCTATTGAAGATGCAATCAATGAACACCCAGCAGTGGCAGAATCTGCTATTGTAGGTTTCCCTCATGATGTAAAAGGAAATGCCTTATACGGATATGTAATTTTAAAAGAAACTGGAGAAACTAGAGATCGGGATAATTTACGAAACGAAATTAACCAACAGATTACAGAACATATAGGCCCCATAGCCAAGTTAGATAAGATTCAGTTTGTTTCTGGCCTTCCAAAAACACGCAGCGGAAAAATTATGCGCCGTATTCTACGTAAGATTGCGAGTAAGGATGTTTCTAATTTAGGGGATACCAGTACACTCTTGAATCCAGAAGTGGTTGATGAGATTATCAAAGATGCCTTATAGTATATTATGTATGTTTAGAAAATAAGTGAACTTATTATTTATTTTTATATTTTTATAAACGGGATAATGAATAATGTCATTATCCCGTTGTTGTTTCTAGCCATCTTGCATACATCTAGTTTTAAAACTATTCTAATAAAAAGAGTTTAAAAAATAATTACATATAAATCATAAATTTCACAATAACAGAGTGCTGCGGCACACTAGTAGTTTATGTTTCATAATTCTAGCACCAAACCTTAAAAGGACTAAAACACCTAATTTTAAAACGCTATTAATGATTAAAAAATATACCCTTTTATTATGTTTTATTTTTCTAGGGAAGTATACCAATGCTCAAGATAATTTTCCCTCTTTTGATAAAATTGTACATACCTTTTTCACTACCTATGATTTAAGAACAGGACAAGATTCTGATGACATACGATTTGTCAAAAAAAAAGAAGGATATTATATCGAAGAATACGATTACAACACGAATGAATTTGGAAGAAGAGCACTTTTTTGGAACGCTGATGAAAAAACTTATAAAAAAATAAGCTTTCCAGAAGACAGCAATTTGGATACCCAACATATTGAGCATTACCTGACTGATTATTACAAAGAAAGATTTAATACACTACCATTTTTCGGTTACACCGGTTGGCCAAAAGATGTTATTACATTTTTAGAAGAGAAATCTAACCTCAAAGAGATTGATTATTATGCTCTTGGAAGAGCTTATAGCAGTAGTGCCAGTCATTTATTAAATAATAGTTCTGCATTTGCTGATACTAGCGTTCAATTTCATTTGCAAGAATCAGGAAAAAATCAATTTTCTGAAGAACAATTAAAATTATATAAAAAATATGAAGAAAAGGCTATCGAAAACTATACCATTCTTTGTCACAAAAACCCTAACTACCCTACTATAGTTGGTGGAATCTGCAACAAACTCCATAATGAATATGTTGATGTATACCTGAATCTTAGCATTTACCAGAATGAAGAAGAGGCTTTAGCTTTTTTACCAGAAGGCCTTTATTCCGACTTTTTCATAGATTACGCCAAAAACTACTTAAACTCCGTTGCTCCTAATGCTATTTTATTTACCACGGGCGATAATGACACTTACCCGCTTTTGTATGCCCAAGCTAAATTAAAATACCGCCAAGATGTTACTATAATAAATACTAGTTTATTAAATCAGAGCAGCTATGTAAATCATTTGAGAAATGATGTCGTAATGGGTACCCCTCCTATTAAATTCACATTATCACCAGAAACATATGCACTGGAAAAGCTTGACGTCATTATTATAGGTAATGAAACGCCCTCCATACCTTTCCCAGATTTAAAAAACATATTAAAATTATTAAATTCCAATGACCCTACTACCCTATACGAAGCAGACAAGAAATATGCTCAATTACCCTCAAAACAGTTAGGTATTAAAATAACGAACCAAGACACTCTAAAAGTAATGTTTAAAACACAATATTTAGTGCAAGGCGAAATACTTGCATTAGATATCATACAGGCTAATATTAAAAATAGACCCGTTTATTGCGCATTCAACGAAATACCAATTTTATCCCATTATTTAGAAGTATCTGGTTTCGTATATAAGCTGACTGGCAAACCACAAAACAGCATTGAAAATGATTCTTATTTAGCAGGAATTGATGCTGAGAAAACCTATTCCGTATTAATAAACGACTTTAAATTTCATAAAATCACGGAAACGCATGTAGGTACAAAGTTATCTGTTATGATAGGCTATGCCTCAAGCTATAAAATTCTTTTAAATCATTATTATACGGTGGGCGATCTAAAAAAATGCAAAGAATTAATATCAAAATTTATCGAGTTTTACGCTAAAGACCTATACTTACAAACACATTATTGGACCATGGATATCACTGAAATAGCCTATAAGATTGGAGCTACTGAAGATGGAGCTATACTGCTTGATTATTTATTGAAAAACTTAGAGCATGAACAAAAAAAGAATGACATTGATAATACACCTACTATGGCGCTATTTTTAAAGAAAAAAATTTTTGGAGAAAAAAAAGAAAAACGATTGAGTGAAGAAAAATTAGAAGAATACTTCATTCTCCTATCTGAAATGAGTAGGCTCAACACCGGAAATAGTAGCCTAGATAAACGCATAAATGCCTTACAAGATTTCTATGGTTTTTAAATTACCAAAATGAAAAGCACAGAAAAATGAAGTATAATTTGATGATTTTTTAGACGAAGTCTTAGCAGAACAATAAAATAAAAAAAGTGAAGTTTAAAACCATCCCATTTAAAAATAAAACTTTTAAAGAATACCGTATAATTTTGATGATGTAGAGCGTAGCCTAGCACTTTTAAAATTGGTGTAAAATTTGATCCTAGTTTTACCCCATAACTACCTATAGAATAACGGTTAATGTAAAAAATGACCATCGTTCAATTTTCGGTTCTTTCAATTACCAACAAACGGGAGCGCCTTAGACTATGGTATATAAAAGACATTGACTAAAAATCATTAAGAACCATTAAATTTTAGCATCTATTCAACATAAAAAAAAAGAAAAATAAAAATTAACAGATAGCGTTATCCTATTAAATGAACTCTTTACAAAAATTAATTGTTTCTATTTAACACTACATTATAGCCTATAATCATGAGCAAAGATTACCAACTATCATTCTGTATGGTATGCAAAAATAGAACTTATACACTCCAAGAGGGCATCTATTGTAGCATAACAGATGCTGCTCCTACTTTTGAAACATATTGTCCTGACTATAATTTTGATGAGGAAGAAAGGAATAAATTATTACAAGAGAAAAGGTTATTTCATGAAAACTTGGTAAGCAGATCTGAGAATTTTACAGACAACCTGTTTAAAACTAGAGTTACATATTATGAATATCCCAAAACAACTCCTGATAATAAAACTCAGGCTCCTAAAAAAATTGAATTAAAAAATAGTTTTTCTTTTTATCAACTTCTTAGTTTCCTTGTTATAATATTATTTATAGGAAGGCTCTTTCCTCTTGCTAAAGGTACTATTAACTCAATATCTTCCACTAACGCAATCTTAATTTGTGCCATAATTGGTTTAATTCTCAGCATTATTAAACCATTTAAGTATTTTCAAAAAAAACTAAATAAGACTAGAATATTAATCGATGCTAATGGCATTACAATTATAGACCAAAGTATTATTTATTGGCAAGATATTTTAATGATATCTCTAAAAAAAGTACCCAAAAAACATGTCTCTAAATATTTAGTGATATCGCGTATCACAGCAAAACAAGACATAGAGTACAACATTGACAAATTAAACGTATCTTCTAAGGAATTGGAGAATAAAATTAGATTATTCAGAAAATAACTCAAACTCTTTACCCTAGATAACTGCACATTATTAAAAAAAATCTACAGAGTACATGGAAAATTGCACCCTTTATAGCCACAAATTAGAATTTGAGAAAATTGTAGAATTGCTCAAAAAACACCTGCCAAAAGCTCATATTGATTTAAATGATCAGGAAGAAAATAAATCTATAACAGCCATACTCAAAGGGGGTTTCTTCAGCAAGTCTAAATCTTTAAAAATAAACTACCATCAAAGAAAAAACCCTTCCTACACTTTAGATAAGGTTACGTGTAGTCTTACACAAAACTTAGACGGTATGGTAAATTATATTCAAGCATTTCCGGCAGATAATGAAGCTATAAAAAATAAATTTTTACATAAAGTAAAGTCCGCTAACTGCGAAATTTCTTTTATGGCAGAACCAGATATAACTAATGAATTTGAAGTTGTTTTACGAGAAATGGCACAAGAATTAGATGCCTTTATTTTTGCACAACCCAATACGCTTTTCACAAAATCTAGCGGGCAATATTTTGCTGATAAGAACTTAGATTTAATTATTGATAGCACTGGTGCTTGTGAAATTCAAGAATTAGAAGTTAATGTAGATGCAAAATATCACGATCAACCTGCAGAAAGCTATACCAAGGAACAAATAGAACGCAAAGAAAAATCAGCATCATTCTTAGAAAATAAAGGTATTAAAGTCAATAATAATTTACCCTGCTCCCCCACTTCTACAGAAACTATACTTAGAACTAAAAAAGAGCTAATAGATAGAGCCTATGCCTTACTCGTAATTGCTGCTAAAGGAGAAGGCGTAGAACAAGAACATTTGATAAAAACTGTTGAAGCTAAGCAAATTGATAGTTTTTCGCCCTATGAAACTTTTATATACACCACAGCAACCTTAAGCGATCAAGAAAGAGCTTACGCCACTTGGCGCTATGAAAGCTTGTATGTAGTCTTATGGGCCTTAGGCGTAACCGAAGAATTAAAATATCCTGACGAAATTTGCGATGTAAGCGCTATTGTAAGTTTCATTTTTCAGCCTTCAAGAGCAGAATTTGAAAAATTAGTACAACCAAAACATATTTTGCAGATTCTAGACGAATTAGACAAAACGTACCGAATGAATTGGGCTTGTGTAGCTGCTAGAATAAAGGACACCGAAGTCTCAGGAGGCATAAACCCAAGTGTTGTATATGAAAGACATTATGCATTAAACTGGCTTACGAACCACCAAAACCAAGATTGGGATGCTGTTCAAACCAGTACATAAACGTAAGTTTTAAGCAACTATAAATACATATAATTACCGCAACCTTAGTACAATGAAAAGTATCATAACTCTATTCTTTATTACAATTACCAGTATCACAATCGCACAATCAGAAACACATTTAGAAAAAATTAGCACCTTAGAACCCGACTTGTGGTTGGGCATTTGGGATAGTGCTAATTCTAGTACTAAAATTAAAATAGATACGCTAAGTTATGATGATATTCCTAAGACGCTAGATTTTAGAGGTACCGTTGTAGAAGCGTTACACTGGGAAGATGCATTAGGAAATAACATTTTGATACAAACCGTAACAGGCCATTTTAACTGGAAAGATTATGAGGATAATGGAACAGACTATATGGTACAAGATAAAGCAGAGCTCTACGCCTATTTATTCACCAAAAAAAAGGGAGAATCTACTTATCAAAGAAAATGGAAAATCTACGATTATACAGCATGTTTTGGAGTAGATTGGCATATTGGATTTTTAGCGAAAGCAACCACCATTACGGATATAGATGAGGATGGCATTTCAGAAATCAGCATACCTTACCTAGTTGTTTGTCGTGGAGGAATGGATCCTAGTTCCTTAAAAATAATTATGTATGAGGACAATGAAAAATATGCATTAAGGGGCGAAACCATGATCATGTGTGGATCAGAAGACTCATATGGTGGTGATTTTACGATGAGTGATACTGTACAAAACAATACAAGCTTCAAAAATTTCTTAGTTCAACGGTGGGATAGTACCAAATGTGAAGACGGCATGCAGTTTTAATACGCTTGCCGCACTGAAAAAACAAGATAAGGTTTACCCTTAAATTACCACTTCTGATGGTCCTTGTCTAAAGGATAAGAAAATTAGTAAGGCTAGTATTCCACATCCACTCAAGCCTATAAACAATGGCAACACGGTAATGGTTACGTAACTCCCTATAAATGTTGCTATAGGGATTGAAACTACCGTAGAAATAAATCCTGTGATAGCTGCGCCTATTCCCGCTATATGCCCTATTGGTTCCATAGCAATAGAACGCATATTTCCCCATATAAATCCTAAACAAAAGAAGATCAAGGATAAAAAAATCATCACGATAATAACGCTTGGATTCGCACTTCCCCAAAATAACACCACATAAGCTAAAGACAACGTAGTAAAACTAATGAGGGCTATAAAAGCCAATTTTCGCATTCCGAACCGCAATACTAAGGTTCCGTTCAAAAAAGTAGAGGTTCCTATAAAAACGGCTAATGCCGCAAATAAATAAGGAAAGGTTTCTTTTAAATTATATTGATCTTCAAAAACATGTTGTGCGGAACTTAAATACACTAAAAAGGCTCCCGTTATTAAACCAGAAATTGTGGTACACGCTAATGTTTCTTTATGTTTTACCAATTCTTTTACGCCACTTATAAAAACGCGACTAGTAAATTTTACTTTATATTCTGGATGTAAGGTTTCTTTTTGCCTTCTCCAAAACCATATCCCTATAACTAATGCAAAAAATACTTGCATATAAAAAATTGCTTCCCAGCCCATGGTTTCTAGGATAATTTTTCCAAATGCCGGCGCAATAACAGGAACCAAAATAAAGAATGCTGTAACAAAAGACATTACTTTAGCCATATGATTACCCTCATAAGTATCTCTAATAATAGCAATTGAAATAGTCCGAGCTGCAGATAAACCAATACCCTGCAAAATTCTACCGATAATCATTACTTCTAATGAGGTAGCAAACACACAAATAAAACTTGCTATGATGAAGATGAAAAAGCCAATATACACAATGGGTTTACGACCAAAACTATCTGATAATGGTCCAAAAAATAACTGCCCTACACCTAGACCTAAGAAAATCATGGTAATTAAAAGCTGATGATCTGTAGAATTCACATTATTAATAGCTACACCAATATCAGACAATGCCGGTAATAATGCATCTATAGACAAGGCTACAATAGACATTAAAGATGCCATTAAAGCAATAAATTCAAAATTAGGTTTGGCACTCACTTTTTTCATCCTGCAAAAGTAGCAATAAGCGCAGTCTAAGAAGGTTCTTTTACTTAATCATTTCTGTTAAAATAATGTTTAATTACTAGAATTTTAAGATGCTTTTATTTTTATATGCTTTAAGCTATTATCCACAATCCTATTTATCATTTCGTACTTTGTATTCTATTTCAAATACCTATTTTTGTCACAAAATTCATTGAAATGCTCATAATTGGAATTGCGGGAGGAACTGGCTGTGGAAAGACTACGGTTGTAAATCAGATAATTAACGAACTTCCAATAGGCGAAGTTGGCGTTATCTCTCAAGATTCGTACTATAACGACTTATCACATTTAACACTTCAGGACCGTCGTAAAACAAATTTTGACCATCCTAATTCCATAGATTTTGAATTATTAACACAACATTTAAAAGATTTACGTGATGGTAAATCGATACAGCAACCCGTATATTCATTTTTAGAATGCAATAGAACAGATGAAACGGTGCCTACACATCCTAGAAAAGTTATGATTGTAGAAGGTATTTTAATTCTTACCAATCCTGAAATTAGAAAAATGTTCGATATTAAAATATTCGTACATGCAGATTCTGATGAACGCCTCATTAGACGCTTAAAAAGAGATGTAAATGAACGTGGTTGGGATCTTGATGAAACTATCAGCAAGTATCAGTCTATAATTAAACCTATGCACGAAGAGTTTATTGAACCCTCTAAAGAATACTCAGATATTATTATTCCCAACAATAAATATAATACTGTTGCCGTAGAAATAGTAAAGAGTATTATAAACGAAAAATTGGTGTAATTTAGTAACCTCACGATACACACTCGATGAAAATTAAGGAGTTAAAAAAGAAAAAATGGTTTTCTATTGTCACCAACATGTATGTATTGGTGCTTACTGTGTTTCTTATTTGGATGCTTTTTTTTGATACAAATTCTTATTTGATACATCTTGAGCTGAAAAAAGAAATTAATAAACTCGAGAAAACTAAAGAGTACTTGCAAAATGAAATAGTAAAGGATAAAATAATTATAGAAAAATTATCTAATAAAGACGAACTTAAAAAATTTGCAAGAGAGCAATACTATCTAAAAAGAAAAAACGAAGAGATCTATTTGATAGAATATGAAGATAGCTTAAAAACCAATGAAGATGAGTAAATCTAACCTTTTTAGTGAATTTAATGATGTTTCTACCCAACAGTGGAAGCAAAAAATTCAGTTTGATTTAAAAGGAAAAGATTACAACGAATGTGTAGTATGGGAATCTCTAGAAGGTATAAAAGTAAAACCTTTCTATAATTCTGAAGATACTTGTATTAAAAATGCTATCCCCACGCCTTTAAAACCTTGGAGTATTACGCAAGCAATTTATGCTGGTCATGAAGAAATAGCAAACAAAAAAGCTATAAAAGCACTACAAAAAGGAGCTGAGAGCATTTTATTTACCATTCCAAATGAAAAGGTATCTATAGCGCTACTCTTAAAAAACATCGATCCCCAACAGATCGTGTTTTATTTCGATTTTCAATTTATTTCTGCAACGTACAGTACTATAGCTAATGAATTTTTAAGTAGCGTAGGCGCCAAATTTTATTTTAATGTTGATATTATTCATCACCTTACAACATCTGGTAATTGGCATACAAATTCTGAAGAAGATTTTTTACAGTTTGATGCTGTTGCAGCTAACACAAACACATTAACACTGGATGCTACCAATTACCAAAATGCAGGAGCAAATCTTGTACAGCAATTAGCGTACAGTTTAGCCCATGCCAATGAATATCTAAATAGAATTCCAGAAGCGAACATCTCTAGTTTCAGCATCAATTTTAAAATAGCTATTGGCAGCAATTATTTTTTTGAAATTGCAAAAATTAGAGCCTTACGTTTACTCTACAAAACATTAGCAGCTGCGTATGGCGCTCCCGAAAATTGTCATATTTTGGCTGTTACTACGAAAAGAAATAAAACACTTTATGATTATAATTCCAATATGCTCCGCAGTACAACGGAATGCATGTCGGCCATATTAGGCAGTGCTGATGCAGTTTGCAATTTACCCTATGATGTTATTTATCATAAATCTAATGATTTTGCAGAACGTATTGCACGCAACCAATTAATTATACTCAAAGAAGAAAGTTATTTTGATAAAACTAACAACCCTGCAGACGGTTCATACTATATAGAAAGCTTAACAAAACAACTCGCCGATAAAGCACTAGAACTTTTTAAAGAACTAGAAAAAGGAGGCGGATTCTTAAGTCAGCTAAAAGCGAATACCATTCAGAAAAAAATTAAGGAAAGCGCGCAAAAAGAGCAAGATTTATTTGATTGTAAAAAATTGATTCTAGTAGG
This sequence comes from Cellulophaga algicola DSM 14237, assembly GCF_000186265.1. Classification (NCBI taxonomy): domain Bacteria; kingdom Pseudomonadati; phylum Bacteroidota; class Flavobacteriia; order Flavobacteriales; family Flavobacteriaceae; genus Paracellulophaga; species Paracellulophaga algicola. The sequence goes on along the minus strand of NC_014934.1, from coordinate 3,201,525 downwards.
TACCAATAAATACGAATCTAGCTTAGACAAAATGAAAGGAGATTTAGAATTATTTCCTTTTGCTAAAAACAAGCCTAGAAAAAGCAGTATAGAACCAATTATCGAAAGAAGATTATCGGAAGCAATAGAACAAAAAAGGTTGGAAAATGAATAGAAAAGACCTTCAACATATCACATTAAATACTTCTTCTGAAGATAAAAAAATAACAACTCCCAGTACATTCGAAACTGCGGAAGGAATTGATATAAAATCATCCTATAGCAAAGAAGACTTAAAAAATTTAGAACACTTAAATTTTTCAGCTGGTATCCCTCCTTATTTAAGAGGCCCTTATTCTACCATGTATGTTTTAAGGCCTTGGACGATTAGACAGTATGCAGGATTTTCTACTGCGGAAGAAAGTAATGCCTTTTACAGGCGTAATTTAGAAGCAGGCCAAAAAGGACTTTCTGTAGCTTTTGATTTACCTACCCACAGAGGATATGATAGTGACCATGAGCGTGTTGTTGGTGATGTTGGAAAAGCAGGTGTTGCCATTGATTCTGTAGAAGATATGAAAATTTTGTTTGACGGTATTCCCTTAGATAAAATGTCGGTTTCCATGACCATGAATGGAGCTGTTTTACCTATCCTGGCCTTCTATATTGTTGCGGCACAAGAACAAGGTGTTTCTTTGGAGCAATTATCTGGAACTATTCAAAATGATATTCTAAAGGAGTTTATGGTACGTAATACGTACATCTACCCTCCTACGCCCTCCATGCAAATTATTGCTGATATTTTTGAATATACAAGTAAGAAAATGCCGAAATTTAACAGCATTAGTATTTCTGGTTATCATATGCAAGAGGCCGGAGCTACTGCAGATATTGAATTAGCATATACTTTAGCAGACGGATTAGAATACATAAGAACCGGATTAAAATCTGGCCTTAAAATAGATGAATTTGCTCCTCGATTATCCTTCTTTTGGGGAATTGGAATGAATCATTTTATGGAAATTGCCAAATTAAGAGCTGGGAGAATGCTTTGGGCTAAATTGGTAAAACAATTTCACCCTAAAACAGATAAATCATTAGCACTACGTACCCATTGCCAAACTAGTGGCTGGAGTCTTACAGAACAAGATCCTTTTAATAATGTTGCCAGAACTACTATTGAAGCTATGGCTGCTGTTTTAGGTGGCACACAAAGCTTACATACCAACGCCTTAGATGAAGCAATTGCATTACCCACAGACTTCTCGGCAAGAATAGCAAGAAATACACAGCTTTATATTCAGGAAGAAACTAAGGTTACCAAAACGGTAGATCCTTGGGCAGGCAGTTATTATGTAGAAAAGCTAACCAATGAAATTGCAGAGAAAGCTTGGACCTTATTAGAAGAGGTTGAGGAATTAGGCGGAATGACCAAAGCTATTGAAGCGGGAATTCCGAAAATGCGTATTGAAGAAGCTGCGGCTAAAAAACAAGCTAGAATAGATAGCAATCGGGATAAAATAATTGGCGTTAATAGTTATCGCTTAGAAAAAGAAGATCCGCTTCATATCTTAGAAGTTGATAATCAAGAGGTACGAAGACAACAATTAGAACGCTTAGCACAAATTAGAAAAGATAGAAATGAAACTAAAGTAGCAGCTGCACTTTTAAAATTAACGAATGCGGCCATAGCAAAAGCAGATGCTAAAACCGAAGACAACGAAACGAATAAAAATTTATTAGCTTTAGCGGTAGAAGCAGCTAGAGAACGTGCTACATTGGGTGAAATTAGTGATGCTCTTGAAGCAGTTTATAACAGGCATAAAGCGGTAATTAAAACATTTACAGGCGTGTATTCTAAAGAGATTCAAAATAACGAAAGCTTTAAAAAAGCGCGGGAACTAGCTGATATTTTTGCAAAAAAAGACGGTAGAAGACCACGAATAATGGTCGCAAAAATGGGACAAGATGGCCATGACCGTGGAGCAAAAGTAGTTGCTACAAGTTATGCTGATCTTGGATTTGATGTAGATATAGGTCCATTATTCCAAACTCCAGCAGAAGCTGCCAAACAGGCTGTAGAAAACGATGTACACATTTTAGGAGTGTCTTCGTTGGCTGCAGGGCACAAAACATTAGTACCTCAAGTACTAGAAGAACTAAAAAAATACGGGCGTGAAGATATTATGGTGGTTGTTGGAGGTGTAATTCCAAAACAAGACTATCAATTTTTATATGATGCAGGGGCTGTTGCTATTTACGGGCCTGGAACCAAAATTAGTGATGCGGCTATTGAGATTTTAGAAATTTTAATAGATTAGGAAGTTTACCCGAATATTTAAGCTTTTGGAAATAAAAAAATATTGTAGTGAATGAAAAATTTGAGAATATAGAATATACTAAAAGAACCAATTAAATAAATTTACCCTTATATAAATAGAGAGATGAAGCTTTAGCCGTTCATCTCTCTATTTATTTTAAAAATGTTTGATTATCAATACAATACCTTAAGTTATTTATTAAAATCTAGGATATTGTATGTTTCAAACTAAAAATATTAACTTTTTTTAACGCTATAAGCTACGTTTATTCACGAACTGTTAACAAAATACATTTTTTAGCAATGTAAATAATCGTATTTTAGCCCCTAACTTACTTTATATTATGGGCAAAATAATAGCCATAGCAAATCAAAAAGGTGGTGTAGGCAAAACCACTACAACTGTAAATCTAGCCGCAGCCCTAGGCGTGCTAGAGAAAAAGGTACTTTTAATAGATGCTGATCCCCAAGCAAATGCAACATCTGGTTTAGGTATTGATGTTGACAGTATCGAAATAGGTACTTACCAACTATTAGAACATACGAAGACTGCAGAAGAAATTATCATTGAAACCACTTCTCCTAATGTAGATTTAATTCCGGCGCACATTGATTTAGTTGCGATTGAAATTGAATTGGTAGATAAGGAAGAGCGGGAGTATATGATGAAAAAAAGTATTTTGTCGCTTAAAGAAAAATACGATTATATCTTAATTGACTGTGCGCCGTCTTTAGGTTTACTTACGTTGAATGCTTTAACAGCTGCTGATTCTGTTATCATTCCTATTCAATGTGAATATTTTGCATTAGAAGGCCTAGGTAAGCTGTTAAATACGATTAAAAGCATACAACGTATTCACAATCCAGATTTAGATATTGAAGGAATGTTATTAACAATGTATGATTCTCGTTTACGACTTTCAAATCAAGTGGTAGAAGAGGTTCGCAAGCATTTTAGCGAAATGGTTTTTGACACCATCATCCAACGTAATGTTCGTTTGAGTGAAGCTCCTAGTTACGGAGAAAGTATAATAAAATATGATGCCTCAAGTAAAGGAGCAGAAAATTATTTGAGCTTAGCACAAGAAGTATTAAACAAAAACAAGGAGAAAGTATAATGGCGAAAGCAACCCAAAAACAAGTATTAGGTAGAGGTCTATCTGCGTTATTAAAAGACCCTGAAAATGATATTAAAACTGCATCAGACAAAAATGCAGATAAAGTTGTTGGTAATATTGTAGAGTTAGATTTAGTGGCTATTGAGGTTAACCCCTTTCAACCACGTTCTAATTTTAACGATGAGGCTTTACATGAATTAGCTTCATCTATTAGAGAATTGGGCGTTATTCAGCCAATTACAGTACGTAAATTAGAATTTAACAAATACCAATTAGTATCTGGGGAACGAAGATTTAGAGCATCTAAATTAATAGGCTTAGAAACCATCCCTGCATACATCCGTATTGCTAACGATCAAGAATCCTTAGAAATGGCTTTGGTAGAGAATATCCAAAGGCAGGATTTAGACCCTATTGAAATTGCATTATCTTACCAACGTCTAATTGATGAAATACAATTAACGCAGGAAAAAATGAGTGAACGTGTTGGTAAAAAACGTTCTACAATTACCAATTATTTACGCTTATTACGATTAGACCCTATTATTCAAACCGGAATTAGAGATGGTTTTCTGAGTATGGGACACGGTAGAGCTCTTGTTAACATTGATAAAAAAGATGATCAGCTTTCATTATACGAGCAAATAATAAGCGAAAATCTATCTGTTCGCGATACCGAAAAAGCGGTAAAAGAATACCAAAACCCTAGTACCAGCCAAAAAGAAACCACCCCAAAAACAGCTAAAACTCCAGGCTTTATTGAAAATAGTTTGAATGATTTTAATTCATACTTATCGGTAAAGGTTGAAGCTAAAGCTACTGATAAAGGAAAAGGAAAATTAACAATCCCTTTTAATTCTAAGGAGGATTTTGAGCGTATTAAAAAATTAATTCTTGGTGAATAAAATTATATTTTTTATACTGTTTTTTGTAGGCTTTACTTGTGTAACATTCGCACAAGAGGAGGAAAAAACTGTGCAAAAAGAAGACAAACAATTAGATAGCATACAAACCAACTTAAAAAGTCAGGGTATTGTTGTTCAGGACTCTGTTTTTAAAAAACGGATAGAAATAAACCCTTTAGCACCCGCTAAAGCAGCATTTTATTCTGCAATTATCCCTGGATTGGGTCAAGTCTATAACAAAAGATATTGGAAAGTACCTATTGTATATGCTGCATTAGGAGCCAGCATCTACGCATACGATTTTAACAACAAGAGTTACAAGCGTTTTAGAACGGCGTTTAAAAGCAGACAGGCTGGTTTCACGAATGACGAGTTTCCTGAATTTGACATTGGAGACTTACAAAATGCACAAGAAAATTACCAACGAGATCGCGATTTAATGGTTTTGGTTACTATTGGCTTATATGTATTAAATATTATTGATGCCAATGTAGACTCTCACTTAAAACAGTTTAATGTTGATGATGATTTAAGTGTAGATTTTCAACCTTATTTAGATTACAATGAAATTACCGCCCAACCAAATTATGGAATGGCACTAACAATAAAATTTTAAAAAACATGAGAATTGCACTGTTTGGTTATGGGAAAATGGGAAAAATGATAGCGTCTTTGGCTCTAAAAAGAAACCACACCATAGTAGCAAAAATAGATGCTGATGATACAGAAATTGATTTTTCTACTATTGATGTCGCTATAGACTTTAGTCAGCCTTCCGCAGCATTTAATAATATAAAAAGATGCTTAGAAAACCATACGCCCATTATTAGTGGTACCACTGGTTGGCTAGACCATTATGAAGATGCGGTTATTTTATGTAATGAAAATAATGGCGCCTTTATCTATGCATCAAACTTTAGCTTAGGAGTAAATTTATTTTTTGAGCTGAATGACTATTTAGCCAAAATGATGGCAAATCTTAGAGATTACCATGTTTCTTTAGAAGAAATACATCATACTCAAAAATTAGATGCCCCAAGCGGTACGGCAATTACTTTAGCAGAAAGTATTATCAAAAATACCTCTTATAAAAGCTGGGAACTAGATGCTACTAAAGAGCACGTATTACCTATAAAAGCTATTAGAGAAGCTACTGTTCCTGGAACACACAGTGTAACCTACGAAAGCCATGTAGATAGCATAGAAATTAAACACACAGCACATAATAGAGAAGGTTTTGCGTTAGGTGCTTTAACAGCCGCAGAATGGATTGTTGGTAAACACGGCGTCTTCTCTATGAAAGACGTACTACACATTGATTAACAAAAAAATACAGCATTAAATAAAAACACATAATGAACGGAACGCAGTGGTTAATATTCATACTAATTATTCAAGTAATTCATTTTTTAGGAACTTGGAAATTATATATTAAAGCCGGAAGAAAAGGTTGGGAAGCAGCAATACCTGTATATAATGCAATCGTATTGATGAAAATCATCAACCGCCCAAAGTGGTGGGTAGTTTTGCTATTCATTCCTATCATTAATCTTTTAATGTTTCCTGTAATATGGGTAGAGACTATCCGTAGTTTTGGTAAAAACTCTTTACTAGATACTTGGTTAGTATTACTTACTTTAGGTTTTTATACCTACTATGTCAATTACGCTCTAGACGTAACTTATATTGAAAACAGAAGCTTGCAACCAAAAACGGTAGCTGGCGAATGGGTTAGCTCTATCGTATTTGCTGTCGTAGCCGCTAGTATTGTGCATACTTATTTTGTACAGCCCTATGTAATCCCTACGGCTTCCTTAGAAAAAACATTACTGGTGGGTGATTTTCTATTTGTAAGTAAATTCCATTATGGCGCAAGAACCCCTATGACGACTATTGCAGCTCCAATGGTACATGATACCCTTCCTGTGATAGGCACCAAATCCTATCTAACTAAACCACAATTACCATATTTTAGACTACCTGGTTTTAAAAAGGTAAAAAAGAATGATATTGTTGTGTTTAGCTGGCCTGCAGATACGGTATATCAATTTTTCAAAAAGGACAAGGGTGTTATAAAGCCTGTTGATAAAAAATCTAATTATGTAAAGCGTTGTGTAGGTACTCCTGGAGATTCACTTTCTGTCATAAATGGCGATGTATTTATCAATGGAAAAAAATTGGTACTCTCAGATAGAGCAAAACCACAATTTTACCATACCGTAATTGCGGATAAAGAAATTGACAATACTATAATTGAATTAGCGGGCGGAATGCAAAATTACGCAGGTGGAATTATTAGAATCGCTAAAGAAGCTTTATTACAAGATAAAGCAGAAGAAATCTTAAAGACTAGAACTTCTCTTGAATTTATAAAGTCTGATGCTACCTACAATTACTACACAGGTAACTTTTCTGCCAACAATGTCGCTTCATTCCTGAAAGCAGAGAATGTAAAGAATATGGCATTGTTTAATATGACCGATGCTGAAGCAGCTGCTCTAGTAGGCAAATCTGGCATTACAGAAGTACTTCGTTTTAGCGAACATAATCCAAGTACAGCTGTTTTCCCTCAGAATAAAAACTTAGAAGGCACAGTAGATAATTTTGGACCAGTGTACTTGCCTGAAAAAGGACAAACGGTAAAGCTTACGCTTGAAAATTTACCGTATTATAAAAAAATCATCCGTGATTACGAACATCATACGCTTAGTGCTTCTGGCAATCAGATTAGCATTGATGGCACTGTTACCAACCAATACACCTTCAGTCAAGGCTATTATTGGATGATGGGAGACAACAGACACCGATCTGAAGATAGTAGAATTTGGGGATATGTTCCTGAAGACCATATAGTAGGTACGCCTATATTCATCTGGATGAGTATTGATCACTTTACAGAAGGATTTAAAAACTGGAATGTTCGTTGGGAACGCGTGTTCACAACCGTGAGTGGTGATGGTGAACCTACCTCCTATTTCAAATATTTCTTGATCCTTTTAGTAGCTTATTTCGGTTTTGATTTTTATAGAAAAAAGAAGAAAGCTAAAAAAGAATAAAACAAACTTATGAAGGTTATAATGCATCCAGGTTATTTTCTTAACCTGACCAATTTTGCGGTTATTGCTCAGAAAGAAATTATTTGGGAGGTATCTGGCAATTACCAAAAGCAGAGTTTCAGAAATCGTTGCAATATAGCTAATGACCGAGGTTTTCATACCTTAAGTATTCCTATAAAACACAGCGGAAAAAATAAAGGAACAAATGCATATGCAGAGGTATTAATTGATAATAAGTATGCTTGGCAACGCCAACATTGGCGAACCCTACAAACAGCTTATAGAACATCTCCATTCTTTGAATTTTATGAAGATGAAATCTCCGTATTGTACACCAATACATTTGATTCTTTGTTAGAATTTAATCTTAAAACAATCGAGATTATTTGCGACTGTTTGCAATTAGAGATGCCCACCACACATACAAGTGTATTTCATAAAACAGTTGACAGCCACCACATAGATGCTCGTGCTTTAATTAGTGCTAAAAACAATGTGAAAATAAATTTAGAACCTTATGTACAAGTTTTTGGTGACAGAAATGGTTTTATAGAAAATTTAAGTATTCTAGATTTACTTTTTAATGAAGGCACCAATGCTTTAACGTATTTAGAGCATATTGCTATTGACTTTTTAGATGCTTAGGTTTTTAATCCATTACGGAATTCATTTTATAATACCTATTGCCATAGGGTTTATTTTTTTTAAGAAAGAAGATAGAGCTCGTGCTATCATCATACTCTTAGCGGCTATTTTAATTGATGTAGATCATCTATTTGCTGCACGAATTTTTGATCCTAATAGGTGTAGCATCAACTTTCATTTTTTGCATCAATATTGGGCTATCGTTTTTTATTTTGGATTACTGTTCTTTAAAAAGACGAGAATTTTCGGTATTACACTCTTGCTGCATATGCTTGCAGATACTACAGACTGTTATTTAATGCAATTAGAAATTGAATGAGGTCATTACAGGAAAATGATCTGACAATTTTACGTTGTAATTCTTATGCGACAACACGTTAAAACTATCCTCCACTAAAATAAAATCTATACGAACGGGGTAGTATCTAAAATTATATGTTCTCCCATATCCAGAGCCTTTCTCTTGAAAGGTATCCTGCATGTCTCCTCGAATAGTTTTATAGACATTAGAATATTGCGTGCCATTAAAATCTCCACAGATTATGGCTCTATAAGGAGATTTATCTTTATGTTCTTTTATTATCTGTGCCTGCTGTTGTTGTTTCTTAAATGAATTAGTAAGCCTCCTATACAGCTTCTTAGACTCTTCTTGGGCAATAATATCTTTATCTGGGATTACACGTAAAGACTCTAAATGAAGATTATAAACCCGCACAGTATCGTTTTTAACCACTATATCTACGAAAGCTGCATTATTAGGACTTTCTGGAAAATTAATTAAACCTTTATTGATAATAGGGTATTTAGAATAGAAACCAAGTTTTACTTTCCCAGGATTTTTTATATACTCTAAATACATGTATTTATAGTTCTTAAAATCTTTCTGCTTTTTGTAATAAAACTCTTGAAAACAAATAATATCGGGATCTTCTGTAGTTATAAGCTCCAAAGTTTCTTCAAAAACTGCGGTGTTTTTTATATTCATATTTTTATTAAAACTACGAACATTAAACGTCATTACAGATAAATCTGCAGTGGTATCCGTAGGATTAGAAAAACGAAGTTTAAAAAAAGAACTTAAGGATACATAACTAACTAGCAGTACAAAGAAAGAAAATAATGCTCTTTTGTTTCTCCCAAAGAGGTAACCTAATAAAAACAATAAATTTAATAGTACTAGTATAGGGATTGTTAGGCTAAAAAAAGCAATAAAAGGAACTGTTTCTATAGAAATATAAGGTACTAGACAAGATAACAGAAGTAATATTCCAAGAAGAATGTTAAGTCCAAAAAAAATCTTGTTAAAAAAAGTCTGTATACGCACCTAGTTATTCTTTTCCTGCTTTAAATAAAAAGTCTTTTTCTGCTTTAGAAAGACTTTCGTATCCAGATTTGCTAATCTTATCTAAAATAATATCTATTTGCCTTTGATGTTTTACTTGGTCTGATACTACCGTATTTTTCACATTTGAAGTTGGCTTCCTGTATACCGTTTTTAACGGTGCCTTCTTTTCTTTTTTAAATAGATTTTGAATACTATCTAACATTTTAGAAAATCCTGAACCAATATCACGCCCTTGAGTTAGTTGGCTCGCATAAAAATACCCGATAAATGCACCACCAAGGTGAGATAATCTACCTCCGATATTAACGCCTCCACCTATAAAAAATAAATCTATAAGTACAAAAACTACCCCTACATGCCAAAGCTTTACATTAAATAATATGACCCTTACCTCTTGGTTTGGCGTATAGGTACAAACAAAAATAAGTACCGCCATTACCGCAGCAGAGGCACCAATTAAAGAATTATTTAAACCAATGAGTGCTGGGAATATATTATAACTCAGTATAAATAAGAGTCCACCAAAAATAGCACCTAAGAAATATACATTTACAAATTTACGCTCCCCAAAAAGGTTCATAAATATTCTTCCTGTAAAGTATAGCATTACCATATTCCAAAAAATATGACCAAAATCACCATGAAAAAAGGCATATGTAACGATAGACCAAGGTTGTAAAATAAAGGTTCCAAAATCTTTAGGAAGCTCAAACCAATGCACAATAACACCAGGTTCTATACTAAAAAGTACGGCTACCAATCGGGTAATGATAAAGATCACTACATTAACTACAATAAGCTTTTCAGCAATATTCAATCGCGCAAACTGATACTTTAAATCTACTGCCATATTATATTAGTCCCAACGATTCTTATTAAACGAATTTTTTTTCCAATACCACATCATAATAAATCCGACAACAGCACCCCCTACGTGTGCCATAAAAGCGGTATTGCTAGGACTAAAATATGATTTTCCCGAAAGTGCAGAGAAGAGGTCTAATAAAATAATCCCAGGGATAAAGTACTTCGCTTTTATAGGTATCGGCAAAAACATCAACATTAATTCTGCATTAGGCTTCATAACACCAAAGGCTGCTAAAACACCCATAATACACCCAGAAGCACCTACCATAGATGCAAAGTACGTATTTCTATAGATAGGAAAAGCCTCTTGTAGCTTAGAGACTTGTACCTCACTCAATCCATCAATAGTTCTATTCGTACTAATCATATCTACGATCTGATCACTAGTTAACCCAAGATTTATCAATTCTGAATGAATTGGTAAATATTCATAATAGTAAAAACCTAGTTGAAATAACGCCGCACCTAATCCTGCAGAAAAATACAGAAATAGAAACTGTTTCTTCCCTAAATATTCTTCTACGGAAGAACCAAACATCCAAAGACCAAACATATTAAAAAGAATATGCGCTGGACCTCCATGCATAAACATATGGGTAATTACTTGCCAAATTCGGAAATTTTCATTCTTGGGAAACCACAAAGCAAACCACTCATACATTTGATCTCCTATGGCCAGTGTGGCAACAAAGAACAATACATTAATGATAATTAAATGCTTTACCGCTTCAGTAATTCTAATCATTTAAAAGAATTTTTTATCTATATCTTCACCCGTAAGGGTTATATATATTGGTTTATTAAACGGACTAATCTTAAATTCCTTACACGCAAATAAATTATTCACCAGTGCCAATTGCGATTCACTATCTAATTGTTCCCCTGTTTTTACGGCTAAAGTTTTACTTAAGGTTTTAGCCACAATATCAGACTGAGAGAAACTATCTTCAGGAGTATCCATCTGATAGTCAGAAATAAGTTGATCTAATACCATTCCTACTTCACTTTCTGGCACCAGTAAAGGTACTCCAGAAATTAAAACATTTTCTTCATCGATAGCATCAAAGGCAAAACCTAAATTTATTAAGCTATCAATTATTTCTTTGATGATATTTACCTCTGTTATTGAAAAATTTAATTGCAAAGGGAAAAGTAATTGCTGACTCACCCCTTCTTTTATCGTAATATTTTTTAAGAAATTTTCATACAAAACACGTTGGTGCGCTCTACTCTGGTCTATAATAATCATTCCAGACTTAATCGTAGTTACAATATACTTACGTTTTAATTGAAACGTGGTAGAAACAGAATCTATAGTTTCTGTTCCTGTATCAAAAATAGACCCGGTAATCGTTTCAGACTCAAAGCTTACACTACTAAAATCTGCTTCTTTACCTACCTTAGACTCCAAACCAACATACATATTCTCCCATCCTTTAGCACTAGGCTTCTCATAATTAGAAGCTCTATGACTGGCTTTAGGAGTATCGTCTGCAAAAGGATTAAAACTAGCATCTACAGAGACTCTTGGTACTTCTGCTAACTTTGCTTTATAATTATAAGGGGTCTCTAGGTTCTGATCTGCTTCAAAATCTAAAGCTGGTACCACATTAAATTGCCCTAAAGCATGTTTAATAGCCGAACGCAATAAGGCGTAAACCGTATGCTCATCATCAAACTTTATCTCCGTTTTTGTTGGATGTATATTGATATCAATAGAAGCTGGGTCTACATCTAGGTATAAAAAATATCCTGGATGATTTTCAGATTTTATTAAGCCTTCAAAAGCACTAACCACTGCATGGTGCAAATAGGGGCTCTTGATAAATCTATTGTTTACAAAGAAAAACTGCTCTCCTCTACTCTTTTTAGAAAATTCTGGTTTGCTTATAAAGCCAGAAATCTTAACTACTTGTGTTTCTTCTTCTACGGGAACTAACTTTTCATTAGTTTTAGCACCAAATACATTAACAATACGCTGTCTATAATTAGACTTAGGAAGGTGAAAAATTTCACTCCCATTATTGTAAAAATGAAATTGAATATCTGGATGCGCTAAAGCTACCCGATGAAACTCATCGGTAATATGCCGAAACTCTACTTGATTAGATTTTAAAAAATTACGTCTAGCAGGAATATTAAAAAAAAGATTCTTTACACAAAACGAAGTTCCTTTAGGGGTTACCGTTGGTTCTTGAGAACTTATTTTACTACCCTCAACTTTTAATTGTACGCCTATTTCATCGGTTGCTGTTCTGGTAAGCAACTCTACATGTGCAATTGCAGCAATAGAAGCAAGTGCTTCGCCTCTAAACCCCTTCGTATGCAAGCAAAACAAATCATCTGCACTTTTAATTTTTGATGTTGCATGGCGTTCAAAACTCAAACGCGCATCTGTAGCGCTCATTCCAACCCCATTATCTACCACTTGGATCAATGCTTTACCACCGTCTTTAATGATCAATTTTATAGCATCTGCACCAGCATCAATAGCATTCTCTAAAAGTTCTTTTACAACCGAAGCAGGTCGTTGCACCACCTCGCCAGCAGCAATTTGATTTGCAACATGGTCAGGTAAAAGTTGAATTATGTCAGCCATTAAAATCTAGTAAATAGGGATAAGTCAAAATCAAAAAACCACCAAACTATAAAAACCAGCACCGCAATAATGGCAATTAGTCTAAAGTTAATATCTCTATTTCCTTTAGTTCTCCCTGCTTTTCGTGCTTCTCCCCAACTGCCGCGAAAATCGCCAGAAACGGATGCATCTTTATATTTGGAAAATTTAGAATCAAATTTATAAGGATTCTCCACACCATCGTTCTCCATGTAACGTGGTACGTATTTAAAACTAGTATTTGTTCGAAGTTTAAATCCTTTTAATCTCAAGATAAGAATGTTATTATTCAGCATCAAAAATACTACAAATACAGGACTCCACCTGAATTCCAATGCTAAAAATTGTTAACATTCACATCAAAAAAAAACGAGCATGAAATACAGCGTTATGTATCATGCTCGTTTAGACTTATATTGTGTGCTGTAAAAAGCACAAATTAGAACCTTTATATTGGCCTCAAGGACCTTTCTGTATACTATTTAAAATATGAAGTAAACCTTAGTTCTATTAGTAATCAATATTCTGACGTAATACTTTCCGTACTACACTTCTAACTTAATATTTAACAACTATCTCCCTAGGGCAGCCATTTTTATTGCCGCAATCGCGCCTTCAGTACCTTTATTACCGTGTATACCTCCGCTACGATCAATAGCTTGCTGAAGATTGTTATCGGTCAAAACACAAAAGATAACAGGAGTATCCGTCAGTATATTCAAATCTTTTATGCCTTGTGCTGTAGCTTCACATACAAAATCGAAATGCTTCGTTTCGCCCTGAATTACACTTCCAATAGCAATAACAGCATCAACATTTTGTGTTGCTATCATTTTTTTGCTACCAAATATTAACTCAAAACTACCGGGAACATCCCAACGGATAATATTTTCTTCTAAAGCGCCACAATCTAATAAAGCTTCTTTAGCACCGTTAAACAATCCTTCTGTAATATTCGTGTTCCATTCAGAAACAACAATCCCAAATCGAAAATTTTTCGCATTTGGGATTGTAGCTTTATCGTAAACCGATAAATTATTATTGGCTGTAGCCATACTTATTTATTTTTAGCCATTGCAATGTAAGCATCTACCAAACTAGCTTCTGGAGATTTTGCAAATTCTACTTTAATTCTTTCAAAATATTTTAAAGCAGCATCATTTTTATTCAATTCTAGAGCAACGATACCTGCTTTTTGTAAAAACATCGGTGTACTATACTCATTTGTATTTGCACTTAACGCTTTTTCATAATACCCTAAAGCATCTTCTGGCTGATTTAATTGCATGAATGCATCACCAATACCTCCTTTAGCTATAGCATCTGTAATAGCATCATGAGCTGTATAATCATTTAAATAATCAATAGCTTCTTGGTATTTCTGAGTATTTAAGTAAGACATACCCGCTGCATAAGAAGCAAGGTTTGCACTTTCTGTACCACCGTAGTTATCAATAACATCAATTAAACCATATTTACCATTACCACCTTTAAGTGCTAAATTGTATAATGAATCTTGTGCTACTGGGTTTTGTAAAGCCTCATTAAAATACTGCATTGCATAGTACATCTCGTTCCCAGCATCTGCCTCTTGTGGTTTTTTTACAAACTGATCATAGGCTAAATATCCTAAGACCCCTACTGCAATTGCACCAATAACGCCAAGAATATAATTCTGATTCTTAGAAACCCACTCTTCAGTTTTATTCGCACCTTCATCTAAGGTACTAAAAACCTCAGCCGTTGTACTGTCTTGTTCATTGAACTCAACTTCGTCTGTAGAATCAATATTTACTTCTTTTGCTTTATATCCTCGCTTCTTGTATGTAGCCATTATTTAATTTTAATAATCGGGCAAAAATAAAGTTTTTATTCAAAATCGGAAGCTTCTTATTCGTTATTTTTCGATAATTTGCACCTTCATCTATTATTCAATCTAAAAATTAGGGCTACAGAGCATGTTTCTGAAGAAATTATCACTTATAAATTACAAGAATTTTAGTTCCGAAAATTTCGATTTTGACAGCAAAATCAACTGTTTCGTTGGTCAGAATGGAATTGGAAAAACAAATATCCTCGATGCCATTTATCACTTATCGTTTGGTAAAAGTTATTTTAACCCCATAGCCACTCAAAACATAAAACACGGTGAAGATTTCTTTGTAATCGAAGGAAACTTCGAAAAATTAGACCGAGAAGAAAAAATAGTCTGCAGTCTTAAAAAAGGCATGAAGAAAATTATCAAGAAAAATGGCAAAGCATATGACAAGCTTTCTGACCATATTGGATTCTTACCTCTTGTCATTATTTCGCCTTCCGATAGAGATTTAATTACAGAAGGAAGTGATACCAGAAGAAAATTTATAGACGGCGTAATTTCTCAGTCCGATAAAGACTACTTGCAAACTTTACTTAAATACAATAAGATTCTTAGCCAACGGAATTCGCTTTTAAAATATTTTGCGGTAAACCACACATTTGATAAAACAAACTTAAGTGTATACAATGAGCAATTAACCACCTATGGCACTGTTATTTTTAACAAACGCGTTGCTTTTTTAGAAACCTTTATTCCTATCTTTAAAGAACAATACCAAGTTATTTCTGGCGGAAACGAAGAAGTCTCTTTGATTTATGACAGTAAGATACTGGAAACAAACCTTTTAGAATTACTCGAAAAAAACATAGAGAAAGACAGGGCCATACAATACACGAGTGTCGGAATCCATAAGGACGATTTAAATTTTGACTTGGGCGAGCATCCTATAAAAAAATTTGGGAGCCAAGGACAACAAAAATCATTCTTGATTGCCTTAAAACTAGCACAATTTCATTTTATCAAAGAACAATCTAGCACTACTCCTATCTTATTATTAGATGATATTTTTGATAAGTTAGACGAAAATAGGGTGAGTCATATTATCAGCTTGGTTAATGATGAAAATTTCGGACAGCTCTTTATAAGTGATACACATGCTGACAGAACAGAAAATGTTATAAAAAACATTCATCAATCTTATAAGATGTTTAAGCTAGGGAGTTAATTGATGGTAATTAAAAAAGTGTAAGAATCAAGTCCAAATGTCAAGTTCAAAATAAAAACCATGTCAGTTCGAGTGATTTTTGTGCAGGGCAACAAAACAAAAATAGTATCGAGAAAAGATACCAAATAAAAAAGGGTAAGAATCAAGTCCAAATGTCAAGTTCTAAATAAAAAACCATGTCAGTTCGAGTGATTTTTGTGCACGGCAACGTAACAAAAATAGTATCGAGAACAGATGCCAAATAAAAAAGTGTAGGAATCATGTCCAAATGTCAAGTTCAAAATAAAAAACCATGTCAGTTCGAGTGATTTTTGTGCAGAGCAACGTAACAAAAATAGTATCGAGAACAGATGCCAAATAAAAAAGGGTAAGAATCAAGTGCAAGTGTCAAGTTCAAAATAAAAAACCATGTCAGTTCGAGTGATTTTTGTGCAGGGCAACGTAACAAAAATAGTATCGAGAACAGATGCCAAATAAAAAAGTTCAATCCTAGAAAAAGCAACGCAATGATAAAAAATATAAGCGCCATAGTATTCCTATTCCTAATCACTTCCTGTTCTGAAAAGATTACAGAAGCGCAATTGTCTGGCTTAAACGGGTATTGGGAAATTGAGAAAGTAACACTCTCTGACGGACAAAAGAAAGAATATAAAGTGAATGAAACAATTGATTACATTCAACTAGACGGATTAAAAGGATTTAGAAAAAAAATGAAACCTAATTTTAGCGGCACTTACACGACAAGTGATGATGCTGAGACCTTTACGATTTTCCATACAGGAGACTCTTATTTGCTAACGTACAAGACAGCTATTAGCGAATGGACAGAAACCTTAAAATCCATTTCTAAAGATCAGTTTTCAGTCACTAGTGAAGATAATATCACGTACTTTTACAAACGCTACGAACCGATAAACATTAGCAAATAATGGCTAAAAGACGCAGAGAAAACATTCCATTAAGTGAAGCTTTACAAGACTTTATTGACACCAACAAGCTACAGAAAGGTATAGATAGGGTTGATGTTAGAGAAGCATGGACCAATCTTATGGGGAATGGCGTTAATAATTATACCACGGCTATAGAATTACGCGGAGACACCTTATTCGTGTCACTCTCTTCCTCTGTTTTACGGTCAGAATTAAGCCTCGGAAAATCTAAAATTATTTCCATGCTTAATGAAGAACTAAAAAAAGAAGTGGTGAAGAAGTTGGTGTTGCGATAGATTATAAATTTGAAAAGAAATGAAAGAGATAGAAGTTGTTGCTGCAATAATCTATTTTGAAGATAAGATTCTGTGCGTTCAAAGACCTGAAAACAAATTGACTTATATTTCCGAAAAATTTGAATTTCCTGGAGGAAAAGTAGAAAATGGGGAATCATTAAATGATGCTCTATATAGAGAATTAAAAGAAGAATTAAACTTCATACCAATCATTATGGATGAACTATATTTAACAGTCAATCATCAGTATCCAGACTTCAAATTAATAATGCATGTTTTCAAATGTTTATCTGATAAAAGTGAAATTCAGTTAAATGAACATATTTCTTCTCAATGGCTCTCTTTAGAAAATTTAAAAAAATTAGACTGGGCAGCAGCAGATATCCCTATAGTTAATAGATTAATTGAGCATGGATAAAATATTTAATAATGATTTTAGAGATAGCCTATTAACTGGGTTCATTGATAAATCCTTAGAATCCGACGCTTTATATCAACCAGAACTACTTGTCAATCGAAAAATTCCTAGAAAGAAAGTTCTAACTACTATTATTAAAGAATTAGAAAACTGCGAAAGCTTTTATATATCTGTTGCTTTTGTTACAACAAGCGGTGTTGCTACTTTAATAAACACATTTAAAACACTTGAAGAAAAAGGTGTAAAAGGAAAAATCCTTGTTTCTCAGTATCTAAACTTCACACAACCCGAAGCGTTAAAAAGACTTTTACAATTTCAAAATATAGAATTAAAAATAATAACCAAAGAAGACTCACATTCCAAAGGGTATATTTTTAAGCACTCTGAATACTACAACTTAGTTATTGGAAGTAGTAATTTAACTTCATCCGCATTATCTACTAATAAAGAGTGGAATATGAAAGTTTCAGCAAGATACTCAAGCTCCTTAGTAGATAAAGTGATTAACGAATTTCAAGATGATTTTGAAATAGGCGAAATTGTAGATGAAACTTATATTGAAAAATATGAAGACATATACAAAAAGCAATCGCTAGTATATAAAAAAAGTAAAGAAGAATTATCAAAAGAGTTAAATTTAGAAATAACTCCTAACTCTATGCAAACTGAAGCATTAGAGAATTTAAAAAACTTAAGAAAACTAAATAATAAAGCGCTTATAATTTCGGCAACCGGAACAGGTAAAACCTATTTAGCAGCTTTTGATGCCAAAGATTTTAATCCTAAAAAGCTTTTATTCGTTGTTCATAGACTAAACATTGCAAAAAAAGCAATGAAAACTTTTCAAACTATTTTTAGAGACACCAGAACAATGGGTCTGTACTCTGGTCAACAAAGAGAACTTGACAAAGACTTTTTGTTTTCAACTGTACAAACAATTTCTAAATCAAACCATTTAGAACAATTTGAAAAAGATTTCTTCGATTACATTATTATTGATGAATCCCATCGTTCTGGAGCAGATTCATATATTAGATTAATAGATTATTTCAACCCAAGGTTTCTTCTTGGGATGACTGCAACACCTGATAGAACAGACGATAAAGACATTTATACCTTATATGACCACAATATAGCTTATGAGATAAGACTTAATAAAGCTATGGAAGAGAATATGCTTATTCCTTTTCATTACTATGGAGTCACAGATTTATCTGTTAATGATGAAATACTTGAAAATGAATCAGACTTCAGACTTTTAACAGCCGACGAAAGAGTTAGTAAAATTATTTCTAAAATTGAATTTTATGGTTCTGATAATGGAATTACAAGAGGTTTAATTTTTTGCTCCAAAAAAGATGAAGCCAAAGAATTATCAGATAAATTCAATCAAAAAGGATACAAGACAGTTGCTTTAACAGGAGATAGTTCAGAACAGGAAAGAACAAATGCCATTGAATTATTAGAAAGTGATGATTTAGCAATAAAATTAGATTACATATTTACTATTGACATTTTTAATGAAGGAATTGATATACCAAAAATCAATCAAGTCATAATGATTCGTCCAACCCAATCTGCAATAATATTCATACAGCAATTAGGACGAGGATTAAGAAAGACAGACAACAAATATTATTTAACAATCATTGATTTTATTGGCAACTATAAAAATAATTATTTAATACCAATAGCTTTATATGGAGACACCTCCTTTAATAAAGACAAAATAAGAAAATTAATTTCTGAGGGTAGTAGTATGATTCCAGGAGAATCAACTATTAATTTTGATGAAATCACTAAAGAAAAAATCTATGCTTCCATTGATTCAGCGAAAATGCAATTGTTATCTGATCTAAAAATAGATTACAATAATTTAAAAAGTAGGATTGGACGTATTCCCATGATGATGGACTTTGTAAACAATGAAGCGAGAGAGCCTTTCTCATTCATTGAATACTCGAAGTCGTACTTTAATTTCATCAACAAAGTAGACAAAACATTTGATAAATTTTTAGACAAAAATCTTTCTGGATTATTAGAGCTTTTTTCAAAAGAAATTAACAACGCAAAAAGAGTTGAAGAAAGTATTATTCTAAAGGAACTATTAAATAATCACGAGT
Organism: Cellulophaga algicola DSM 14237; assembly: GCF_000186265.1. Taxonomy (NCBI): domain Bacteria; kingdom Pseudomonadati; phylum Bacteroidota; class Flavobacteriia; order Flavobacteriales; family Flavobacteriaceae; genus Paracellulophaga; species Paracellulophaga algicola. The sequence continues at coordinate 3,181,863 of NC_014934.1, read as the reverse complement.
TAAGTATTTCAAATTTAAATGAATTGATATTTGAGAAATATCACTACAAACCAAGTGCTGAAACTATAAAATCCTGTATTTCAAATATTAATTTCAGCTTTATCCGAAAGGAAGAGAAAATTATTTTTATAGAAAATAGAACTTTCAAATTTTATGATGAATTTATTACTTTACTTTCAAACACTACTTTTAAGGAGTTCTTACTTGATTCTATAACTTACTCAATACACACCTTCAATAAAAATTTCAACAAAGATTATTACAGAGATGGATTGCTTCTTTTCAATAAATATAGTCGTAAAGATGTTTGTAGATTATTGAACTGGGAAAATGATGTTAGTAGTACTGTATACGGTTACAGAACAAGAAATGAAATTACTCCTTGTTTTGTAACTTATCATAAATCTGATGATATTGAAGACACCATAAAGTATAATGACTACTTCGTTTCCCCATCGGTTTTCGCATGGGAATCCCGGTCAAACAGAAAATTATCAAGTCAAGAAATAAAAAATGTAGTCGCTTCAAAGCGGATATTATTATTCGTAAAAAAAGAAGATGCAGAAGGAACTGACTTCTACTTCATGGGAGATGTATCAATTATAAAGAATTCTATCCAACAAGCAGAAATGCCTGAATCAAGTAAACCTGTCGTACATTTTAAGTTTCAATTAGAACAACCAGTAAAAGACGACTTATACAATTACATAACTGCAGTAAAAGAAGAGAAACTCGCTCCAAATAATCTTAATTTCGAAATAAAATCAAAAGAAGAAGGAAAAGTATCTGAATTCACAATCCCTCTATATGATTTTCACGCAGCAGCTGGTAGCTTTAGTGAAATGCAAGATGAAAAAGATTACAGTTTGCTTCCCGTGCAAGAAAGATTTGCTACACAAGAATTTTTCGCATGTAAAGTTATAGGAGAATCAATGAACAAGATCATTCCAAATAACTCAATATGTTTATTCAAAAAAAACGTAACCGGTTCTCGCAATGGAAAAATTTTACTCATAGAAAACAGAGATGCCCTAGACCCTGATTTTAATTCTGCTTTTACCATCAAAACCTATACGAGTGAGAAGATTATTACAGAAGAAGGTTGGCAGCACAATTCAATTATATTGAAACCTAACTCTTATAATGATAATTTTAAAAATATCCTTATCAATGAAGACAACAGTAATGAAATGAGGGTTATTGGCGAGTTTATTAAAGTTCTAAACTAAAAAAGGCCACTCATCACTGAGTAGCCTTTCATATATCTTATGTTATTTTCCTTAGAAAATCTCTCTTCCAGAAAAATGGAAAGCTCCTTCTATAGCAGCATTCTCATCACTATCAGAACCGTGTACTGCATTCTCACCAAGAGACGTAGCAAACATTTTACGGATAGTACCATCCGCAGCCTCAGCTGGGTTAGTAGCACCAATTAAAGCTCTAAAGTCTTCAACAGCGTTATCTTTTTCTAAAATAGCAGCAACGATTGGTCCTCTAGACATAAAGTCTACCAATTCTCCGTAAAAAGGACGCTCACTATGAACAGCGTAAAACGCTTGAGCATCTCTTTTGCTTAATTGCGTATATTTCATAGCTACAATCTTAAAACCAGCAGCATTAATTTTGTCTAGAATAGCACCAATATGTCCGTTTTGAACAGCATCTGGCTTAAGCATTGTAAATGTTCTATTTGTCATTTTCTTTAAATTTTGTGCAAAAGTACTATTTTAAATACATTCTACAATAGATTAATAAAAAACTGAAGGTAAGTTAACGATTATTTAAACCCTTGTTCCAAGATACCCAAGACTTTACCTTCATCGCCTATCATTTTGAAAATAATATGACTGGTTTCAAAATTAAAACTCAAAGTACCAAAACTTACCTCAGAAACCACCGCTCCTACCCTATATGGATTGGCTTCTCCTGAATAGGAAGAATACACATGGGTAAGTCCGCTACTCGTAAAATCTATCAAAGGATATGCTACCCCCTCAATAGGCGTTTTTGAAAATTCAGAAATATGCCGGTCTCCAGAGAGCACCACAACGCCTTTTGCTTTAGAATCAGCAATCAATTTTTGTAATTTATCTACTTCATGCGGAAAATTACCCCATGTTTCAAAACCATGCTCATTAGATAATACCTGTATGCTACTCACTAAAATATTAAAATCTGCCGTACTGGTATTCAGTTCATTCGCTAACCACTCCCATTGTGTTGTTCCTAAAACAGTACCTTCCCCATAGGTATTCGGTTTTGTTCTTTTCTTAGTTACCGTATCTTTAGTAAGCGCCGTTCTAAAATAACGTGTATCTAGCACCACTACTTTTACAGTTCCTTTAGGCGTCTCATAATTATGCACAGCATACACGCCTTCTTGGGCTCTACGTGGACTCCCTTTAGGTACTTTAAAAAAATCTAGGAATACTTGCTGACTTTCTTTCTTCGATTTATACTCTACTCCACCATCATTTAAACCGTAATCATGATCATCCCAAGTACCAATCACAGGAACTTTTTCCTTTAATTTTTTATATCCTTCAACATTTTCTTGCGCTTCGTAAAATTCCTGAAGCTTCTGCATGTTATCCGTATCTGCATACACATTATCACCTCCCCAAATCCATACATCGGGATGGGTATTTAAAATATCATCCCACAATAAATTAGGGATAGAATTTTTATTACAAGAACCAAAAGCAATCGTAAAATCTGCCATCTTAGTTGTAGCTATAGCCGTTGTGTCTGTCTGAGCCTTCCCTGGGGAAAATCCGAATAAAATAAACACAGCATAAAATATGTTTTGTAATCTCTTCATTTTCAAATATTGTTTCCTTACAAAAATAGCAATTTCAATATAACCACTATAGTATAAAATAGTATCTTTGTCGCCATGAATTCAGAGGACATCAGTAAAATAAAGGAGCTACTTAGCGTTCCACAAAAAATTGTTATTATACCACATAAAAACCCTGATGGCGATGCTATTGGTTCTACTTTAGGACTTTGGCATTACCTAAAAAACAATGGGCAAGACGCTACCGTAATTAGTCCTAATGATGCGCCAAAGTTTTTAAAATGGATGCCTGGCAGTGCTGATATTTTAAATTTTGAGGCAGAAAACTCACAGGCTAAAAAAGCAATTACAGAAGCAACTTTAATTTTCACCTTAGATTTTAATCATTTAGGTAGAGTAGGTCAAATGCACTCTTTTTTAGAAGAAGCTACAGCTACTTTTATTATGATTGATCATCACCAAGAGCCTTCTGATTATGCTTTGGTAACCTACTCTGATGTTACGATGAGTTCTACCTGCGAGATGGTTTATAATTTTATTGCTTATTTAGACGATACCTCTAAAATTACGCCAGAAATTGCAAATTGCCTGTACACAGGAATTATGACGGATACTGGGTCGTTTAAATTTTCATCTACCACCAGTAAAACACACAAAATTGTTGCAGAACTTATTGATAAAGGTGCAGAAAACACCCGCATACACAATCTAGTTTATGATACCAATTCTCCTAGTAGATTACATCTTTTAGGTTGTGCCCTAAAAAATATGGTGATTTTAGAGGAATTTAATACCGCATATATCACCTTAAGTCAAGACGAGCTTGATACTTATAAATATCAAAAAGGAGATACGGAAGGGTTCGTAAATTATGGACTTACGTTAAACGGAATACGTTTTGCCGTAATTTTTATTGAAAATAAAGAGGAAGGTATTATCAAAATATCATTTAGGTCTGAAGGCGATTTTTCTGTGAATGAATTTGCGCGTGCTTATTTTCATGGAGGCGGACATAATAATGCTGCTGGAGGAAAAAGCGACTTATCTTTAAAAGAAACTGCAGACTATTTTGTAAACTTGCTACCGAAACACCTAAAAGAATTAACCAAGTAATGAAATATCTGTTTTATTTAAGCGCCTTTTTTTTACTTTTTATTAGCTGTGAAGAGCCTGTTGCGCGCAGACCTATTCGTGTTTCTACACCAAAACTTATAAAATCTACAGTAGAGCGTAATAAAGACCTTTTAGCACTAGAAGAAAAAATTATAGCTGGGTTGGTAAAAAAAGATACTGCACATACCTATATACCAACCACCACTGGATCATGGTTTTATTATGAAACTAAAAATGATTCTTTACCCTACCTGCCCCAAGAAGAAGATGTGGTTACACTAACCTACAACATCATGACACTTACTAATGACACCATCTATTCTGCAAAGGAAATTGGAATACAACATATAAAGGTGAATAAACCTAGCTTATTTAAAGGCCTACGAAAAACATTTACCCTTTTGCGAGAAAATGAAAAGGCTACTTTTCTTTTTCCGTCTTCATTGGCTTTTGGATACCACGGAGATGACAATAAAATTAATCCGAATACCCCTATTAAATCATCAGTAGAGATTTTAAAAATTGATAAATACACAACAAATAAATAGTCTTAAAAAAATGAAAAACATTCTTAGTTTATTTCTTATAGCTACTGTTTTAGTAAGCAGTTGTAAATCTAGTAAAACGGCAGATTTAGGTGATGGTATCTTTGCAGATATTGAAACAACACAAGGAGATATCATTGTAAAATTAGAATTTGACAAAACACCAGTTACTGTTGCTAATTTTGTATCTCTTGCCGAAGGAAAAAATCCTTTTGTGACCGATAGCTTAAAAGGTAAAAATTATTATGACGGACTTACGTTTCACCGTGTGATGAAAGATTTTATGATTCAAGGTGGTGACCCTACAGCAAGTGGAATGGGAAACCCTGGATACCGTTTTATTGATGAATTTGCAGATTCTTTAAGCCACAGCAAAAAAGGAATTCTTTCTATGGCTAATTCAGGACCTAAAACAAATGGGAGTCAGTTTTTTATCACCCATAAAGCTACACCTTGGCTAGACAACAAACATACTGTTTTCGGCGAGGTTGTTAGCGGAATAGAAGTAGTCGATAGTATTGCTAATGTAGCTGTAGGCCAGAATAACAAGCCTGTTGATGCGGTGATCATGAACAAAGTGAAAATTATCAGAAATGGTAAAGAAGCTAGAAAATTTGATGCTGTTGCCATAATGAAACAATATTTTGCTGATGAAGAAGTAAGAGAAAAAGAAGCCTTAAGGATAGAAGCAGAACGCGAAGAAAAATTAAATCTTGCAACATCTAGTTTCGTTGAAGCTATAGAAGGTCAGAAAAAAACAGCAAAAACTCTTGCATCTGGTTTAAAGATATTTACGCTAGAGGAAGGAACAGGCGATAAACCTAAAGTTGGTCAGACTGCAAATTTATATTATGCCGGTTATTTTGAAGATGGTCGTTTGTTTGATAGTAACGTTGAAGAAACATCTACCTTATATGGCCAATTTAACTTCAACAGAAGAGATCAAGGTGGCTATGAGCCAATGCCAATGCAAATAAGCATGGATGCACCAATGATTGCAGGTTTCAAAGAAGCTGTAATGACCATGAAAGTAGGTCAAAAAATACGTGTTTTTATTCCCTCGCATTTAGCCTATGGCGAATCTGGTCGTGGTCCAATACCTGCTAGTACTGATTTAGTTTTCGATTTAGAAATGGTAAGTATTGGGGAGTAATTAAAAACCTTCTTTTACTAAAAAATAGAAAAACACCCGCACTATGCAGGTGTTTTTTATTTACTATATCTTTAGCCCTTAACCTATACACATAATGATGATGAGAATTCCCCTTTTCAAAACAGTATTTTTAAGCCTATTTTTTATAGTCTCCTGTAGCAGCGATGCAGAGCCTGAAATTATTGACCCTGTAGACACCGAAGAAACTTCAGATGCTACGGATGAAGAACCCGCTACTCCCGAACCAGAAAACACCCCTGAACCTGAAACTGATACAGCAACAGCTACCAATGTTGTGGAAGCTTATGGACAGCTGAGTGTTTCAGGAAACAAAATTGTAGATAAGAACAACAATCCTATTCAACTACGAGGTATGTCTTTATTTTGGAGCCAATGGATGGGACAATACTACACCACAGGAACGGTGGACTGGCTGCAAACAGATTGGAATGCTACCGTAGTTAGAGCTGCTATGGGTGTTGAGGATGCAGATGGCTACATCAGCAACCCTGCTACTGAAAAAGCCAAAGTATTTGCTGTAATAGATGCTGCTATAAATGCTGGTATCTATGTAATTGTAGATTGGCATAGCCACCATGCAGAAGATCATATCCCTGAGGCTAAAGCTTTCTTTGCAGAAGTTGCTCAGAAATACGGAGACCAACCAAATATTATCTATGAAACGTATAATGAGCCTTTAGATGTTTCATGGACTGGAGTTTTAAAACCGTACCACGAAACGATCATCGCAGAGATACGAAAGTATGATCCAGACAATCTTGTTATTTGTGGTACTAGAACTTGGTCTCAACGTGTAGATGAAGTGGTAGGTAATAAGATTAATGACGCAAATGTAGCGTACACCTTACATTACTATGCTTCTACCCATAAAGAAGAATTAAGAGAGATAGCGCAAATAGCTTTAAACAATGATATCGCCATTTTTGTTACGGAGTATGGTGTTACAGAAGCTTCTGGAAATGGGTATATTGATGAAGCGTCTACCAATACGTGGTGGAGCTATTTAGACGAAAATAAAATTTCTTGGTGTAATTGGTCTATTGCAGATAAAAATGAGAGTGCCGCTGCATTAACACCAGGAGCTAGTGGCTCAGGAAATTGGGCTGAAAGTGAGCTTACTGTTTCTGGAAAGTTAGTCCGTTCAGAAATGTTAGAAAAAAATCCTACCTACTAAGAAGAGGTTAAATTAACACATAAAAAAAGCTCCTTACAACTAATTTGTAAGGAGCTTTTCTATACTATAGAATTCTAATTAATTCTTAGCATCTTCTTTTTCAGCCCATTCTTTAGCTCTCTCAGATCGTTTTGCAGAACCTGGATGAGAAGAAGTTAAAGAACCTTTACCTCCATTATCACTTAACGAAGCTAGTTTCTGAAAAGCACCTTCCATAGCATGGTAATTTAAATCATGACGTACTAAAAACTCAAATCCGTATTTATCAGATTCTGATTCATTCGTCTGTGAAAATTGTGCATTTAATACATTTTCTACGAAACCACCAATTTCTCCATCGGCTAAAACTTTACCAGAACTTGTATTGGCAACCGCTAAATCTTTAGCTGCAGAAATTTTGTAAGCAGATTTATAACGTTCTTTTGAGTGTCCTAATTTTACATGCCCTATTTCATGACCAATAACGCTTAAGATTTCATCATCTGTCATTAAATCCATTAATCCAGCCATAACACGTACACTACCATCAGGCGTAGCAAAAGCATTAATGTCTACTACTAAATATACTTTATAGTTTAAATCTAGGCCATCTTCGCTTTCAAAACCCTTTACCAAGTTTGCCAAACGATCTGCATACGGATCGCCTGCTTCCCCTACAGGATTATTTTCATCCATCCAAACAACAGATTCTAATGACAACTTTGCCATATCCTCATCAGATAGAGATGCAGCAGCTACCATTTTTTTTCCTGCGTCAACATTTCCTTTTTTTAATATTTTACCGAATTGTGCCTGTAAACTAATTGTTCCTAAAGCAAAAACAGCCATCAAAATACTTGTTTTCATTATCTATGGTTTAATTATTTAAGTTTCAAATTTAACTTTAAAAGTGCAATTATGGTTTATTTACTCTGGAATATTTTCAAGAATATCTAAAGTAAACTTCCAAAACTTCTGTACAGATGAGATACTTACCCGTTCGTCTGGAGAATGTGCCCCTTTAATGGTTGGACCATAACTAATCATATCAAGGTCTGGATAATTCTGCCCTAGAATTCCACATTCTAAACCTGCATGACACGCTACAACTTTTGGTTCTTCTTTAAAAACCGTCTTATATTGTGCCTTTAGCACCTCTAAAATAGCAGAATCAGGATTAGGATTCCATCCCGGATAATCGCCACTTAAGCTTACTTTACAACCCGCCAGTTCAAAAGCTGCTATTAAAGCATTCGATAGATCTATTTTTGAAGAATCTACAGAAGAACGTGTCAAACAACCAATATGTATTTTTCCGGCTCCTACTTTTACACGTGCAACATTATTAGAAGTTTCTACTAGACCATCAATAGCAGCACTCATCGTATACACGCCATTGTGTGCCGTGTATAAAGACTTTAATAATGATGCTTGCGTTTTAAAATTCATAACCGACTTCGGTTTTTCAGCTTCAGATAAGCTAATTACCATATTAGGTTCTGTACCTAATTTTTCAGCCTTGATTGCATTCGCCCATAATTCAAAATCTTTTTGAAAATCTTCAACATTCGCTTTTTTCAAACAAACTATTGCAACACTTTCTCTTGGTATTGCATTACGGAGACTTCCTCCATTTATTTCTGATATGCTAAGCTTATATTTTTCTGATCCTAAATACAAGATACGGTTCATTAATTTATTGGCATTACCCAAACCTTTATGAATATCCATTCCACTATGTCCGCCAGTAAGCCCTTTTACTTTAATTTCAAAAGCAACAGCGCCCATTGGTTTAGATCGTTCTTTATAGTTTCGTTTGGCAGTAACATCAATACCACCCGCACATCCTATATCTATTTCATCATCTTCTTCCGTATCTAAATTAAGTAAGATATCTCCTTTTAGAACACCTCCTTTTAACCCCATGGCACCTGTCATTCCAGTTTCTTCATCTATGGTAAACAATGCCTCTAAAGCTGGGTGAGCAATAGCTGTACTTTCTAGAAGTGCCATGATTGTAGCAACTCCCATACCATTATCCGCACCAAGAGTTGTCCCTTTTGCTTTTACCCAATCACCTGCAATAAACATTTCAATACCTTGTGTATCAAAGTCAAAAACGGTATCGTTATTTTTTTGATGTACCATATCTAAATGAGATTGAAGCGTTACCATCTTACGCTTTTCAAAACCTTTAGTTGCTGGTTTTCTAATAATTACATTCCCTACGTCATCCTTAAAAGTTTCAAACCCTAAACTTTTTCCGAAATCTAACATGAATTCAATAACACGTTCTTCTTTTTTTGAAGGTCTTGGTACCGCATTCAAATCTGCAAACTTATTCCAAACAGCTTTAGGCTCTAGTTGTCTTATCTCTTTACTCATAATTTTTTTATCTTCTTCAAAAATACGGATACTTAAAGAATACCGTATTTTTGAGACTGGAAATTTTTAATTTGATTAATGAATAATAAATTTAAAAATGTAATTGCATTAAGCCTACCGTTGCAGTTTCTTCTAGTTCAATGGCTAAGTAACTATCCTGAATATATTGAAAACTATTTCAGTACAGGAATCTACCCCTATTCTTCTAAATTTTTTCGCTTTATTATAGGATGGATTCCTTTTTCTGTAGGCGATGTGTTGTATGCCTTCTTAATTTTATATGCCCTTAGGTATCTAATTGTTAAAAGAACATATATTTGTTCTCACAAACTACTTTTCTTAAGAAATATTGCGGTGGTTCTTGCTGTTGCTTATTTCACCTTTAATATTTCTTGGGGGCTCAACTACCACCGTGAACCCATTTCAAAAAAACTAGCATTAGAAGAAAAGACTTCAAAAAAAGAACTTATTTCTTTTGTAGAACAATTAATTATAAAAACGAACCAAACCCAAATGACTATTACGGGAGACACCACTAAAATGGTAAAAATCCCCTATTCCAATACAGAAATTTTCCAAAAAACAATTGAAGGATACAAAAGCTTAGAAAAAATTCATCCGATACTAGCTTACCATCAAAAAAGTATAAAGGAATCTTTATTTAGTTACCCTTTAAGTTACATGGGTTATGGTGGGTATCTAAATCCGTTTACCAATGAAGCCCAAGTAAACGCGCTTATTCCAGCATTCCGTTTTCCGGTTATTACTGGTCATGAAATAGGACATCAATTAGGATATTCTGCAGAAAATGAAACCAATTTAATCGGCTATTTAGTAACCTTAAATAATGACGATATACAATTTAAATATTCAGCATATGCGTATGCATTGAGTTACTGTTTAAGCAATATTAAAGAGAATGATAATGCACTTTTTAAAAGATTAATAGCTAAAGTAAACGCTGGTGTTTTACAGAATTATCAGGAATTAAACACCTTTTGGTTGCAGTATGAAAACGTAACAGAACCCCTATTTAAAGCGGTTTTTAATTCTTTTCTAAAAGCGAATAAACAAGACGATGGCATTAAAAGCTATAGTAAAGTAGTTTTCTTGCTCGTAAGTTATCATCAAAAATATCCGTTGTAAAATATCTATTTTCAATTTTAAAGCTGTTTTTTTTATAAGTTGATATAAGGATGCCAATACTCTGTTAAAATCAAAGTGATACTTTCCATATACTTGCTATTTAACTTATTTTTAAGACAGACTAATTAACTAAAACTACATATATGAAAATGCGATTACTCGTGCTCACCTTCCTATGGTGCAGCAGTTATCTATTTGCGCAAGATTATTTTCCTAAAAATGATGGTGTAAAATCTAAAAACAACAACTACACGGCTTTTACCAACGCTAAAATTTATGTAACGCCAACTCAAATTATTGAGAACGGAACACTTTTAATCCAAAATGGTAAAGTAGTGCAAGCTGGTAAAACAGTTATGGTACCAAAAAACACCGTTACTATTGATTTGAGCGGAAAGTCTATCTACCCTTCTTTTATTGATATCTATTCTGATTTTGGAATTGAAAAACCAAAGCGACCATCTAGAAGCGGAAGAACAGCATCCTACGAACCTACAAGAGAAGGTTTCTACTGGAATGATCATATTATGCCAGAGAAAAATGGCATCACCGAATTTAAATATGATACTAAAAAAGCAAAAGAATTATTAGAAGCTGGATTTGGCGTTGTAAACAGTCACCTTCAAGACGGAATTGCTAGAGGTACTGGAGTCTTAATCGCATTAAATACAGATGGCACTGATGCCAACCGTGTATTAGATGATAAATCTGCACAATACTTTTCTTTTGAGCGTAGTGTGATAAAAAATCAGTCGTATCCAACATCATTAATGGGTACTACTGCCCTATTGCGCCAAATGTACAGCGATATGAGCTGGTATGCTCAAGGAAAATCTGAAACTAAAGACCGTTCCCTAGAGGCTCTAATTGCTAATAAAAATTTAGTGCAAATTTTTGAAGCTAAAGACAAAGGCAATGATCTATTAGCCGATAAAATAGGAGACGCTAATGGCATACAATATGCGATTGTTGCTGGTGGCGATGAGTATGAAAACATTGCCGATATAAAAGCTACAGGTGCACAATATATTTTGCCCTTAAATTTTCCTGATGCCTATGATGTAGCTAACCCCTACCAAGCAGGTTATGTCTCATTAGAAGATATGCGCTACTGGAATCAAGCGCCTTTGACACCTAAAATGATGGCAGATAATGGTATTTCCTTTTCTTTTACCATACATGATTCAAAATCATCTGCAAAATTTAAAGAAAATATAATGAAAGCTATTACTTACGGACTTTCAAAAACAAAAGCTTTAGAAGCACTAACAACCGTACCCGCAGCTATATTAGGTAAAAGTTCAAAAATAGGTTCTTTACAAACAGGTAGTTATGCCAACTTCTTAATTACCTCTGGTGATATTTTTGAAAAGAATACAACCTTATATGAAAACTGGGTTCAAGGTAGTAAGACCATCGTAAATGACATCAACTTAAAAGATATTAGAGGTGATTATAGTTTAAATACTGATGGTACTGCGTTTGCTATCTCTATAACTGGAGAAGCTAGCAAGCCTAAAGTTGATATTAAGCAAGACACCGTAAAACTAAAAGCTAAAATTAGTTTTGCAAATGACTGGTTAGATGTATCCTTTTCCACAGATGAAGGTAAAAAAATATACCGGATGACCGGGTTGGTGACTACAACCGATGAATTATCAGGACGATTAATTTTACCAAACGGAAAAGAAGGTAATTTTAAAGCAACAAAAACAAAAAGTTTTGAAGACAAAGAGAAGGACGAAAAGGAGAAAAAAACTCCTAAGATTATGCCTATAACCTACCCTAATATTGGATACGGTTATACTTCAATACCTCAGCAAGAAACTATCTTATTTAAAAACGCTACAGTATGGACTAGCGAAGATGCAGGAGTTTTAAAAAATACCGATGTTCTGGTCAAAAATGGAAAAATTACTAAAATTGGCACGAATTTAAATGGCGGTAGCGCAAAAGTTATAGATGCTACTGGTAAGCATTTAACGGCAGGAATTATAGATGAACACACCCATATAGCACTTTTAGATGTAAATGAAGCAGGGCAAAACTCTTCTGCAGAAGTTACTATGGAAGACGTTGTGAATATTGAAGACATGAATATTTACCGCAACTTGGCGGGTGGTGTTACCTCTGGCCAACTCTTGCATGGTTCTGCAAACCCAATCGGTGGTCGTTCTGCAATCATAAAATTAAAATGGGGCGAATCTGCAAAAAACATGATTTACGACAACAGTCCTAAATTTATAAAATTTGCTTTGGGTGAAAATGTAAAACAATCTAACTGGGGTAGTTTCAGTCGTTTTCCACAAACAAGAATGGGTGTTGAACAAGTATATATCAATTATTTTCAAAGAGGAAAAGAATACGATGCACTTAAGAAAAGTGGAAAATCGTACCGCTACGACGAAGAGATGGAAGTTATTGCTGAAATTCTAAATGGTGAGCGTTTTATTAGTTGTCACTCTTATGTACAAAGTGAAATTAATATGTTAATGAAAGTTGCTGATAAATTCAACTTTAGAATCAACACATTTACGCATATTTTAGAAGGTTATAAAGTTGCCGATAAAATGAAAGAACACGGTGTTGGTGCTTCTACATTTAGCGATTGGTGGGCCTATAAATATGAAGTTAATGACGCAATACCTTACAATGCAGCTATTATGCACAGTCAAGGAATTACGGTAGCCATTAATAGTGATGATCGCGAAATGTCTCGTAGACTTAATCAAGAAGCTGGTAAAATTGTAAAATATGGTGGCGTTTCTGAGGAAGAGGCTTGGAAGATGGTTACTATTAATCCTGCAAAACTTTTACACTTAGATGATAGAACAGGAAGTATAAAAGAAGGTAAAGATGCTGATTTAGTTTTGTGGTCAGATCATCCATTATCCGTTTACGCTAAATCTGAAAAAACACTAGTTGATGGTGCTGTTTATTTTGATATTGAAAAAGACAAATTACAAAGGGAAGCTATAGCAAAAGAACGAAACGAACTAATTACAATGATGCTTCTAGAAAAAGAAGGTGGTAAACCCACTCAAAAACCTTCAAAAAAGGACAAAGAAGAATTTAATTGTGATAGTTTATAAGAGCACTTATGGTTACTTGATATTTATTTTAAAGGAATTAAATAGTACAACAACACTATAGCGTTTGGTTCTTAAAAGCTAAATTTTAAAAATACAAAAATGAAAAAAATAACATATATACTCGTATTATTATGTGCCACATCATTCAGTTTTGCACAGCAGACACCTGCGCCTGCACAAACGGAAGCCATTACCATAGAAGGCGCTACCGCACACTTGGGCAATGGAAAAGTAATAGAAAACTCGCTACTTATGTTTGAGGCTGGCAAAATTACATTTGTAGGTGATGCCAAAATGAGAATTGCCAGAAAAGGAACCATCATTAATGCTACAGGAAAGCATGTATACCCTGGTTTTATTGCTCCAGCAAAATCTTTAGGTTTGGTTGAAGTAGATGCCGTACGTGCCAGTGATGACCAAGATGAAATAGGAGATATGATCCCTCATATTCGCAGTCTAATTGCCTACAATGCAGAATCTAAAGTAGTTGAAAGTATGCGCCCAAATGGCGTACTTCTTGGACAGATAGCACCACAGGGAGGTCGTATCTCTGGAACCTCTTCTATTGTGCAATTTGATGCATGGAATTGGGAAGATGCTGCCGTAAAAGTAGATGACGGAATTCACATGAACTGGCCAAACTCTTTTAAGCAAGGTCGCTGGTGGATGGGTGAAGAACGTGGTTTTAAGCCCAATGAGAAATATACTGAAGAACTAGATGAGATTACTACGTTCTTTAAAAATGCTATGGCTTATGGTAAAGCTGCTGCCCCTGAAATGAATCTAGCTTATAAAGCAATGAGCGGGTTATTTGATGGCAATCAGAAACTATATATCTATACCGACGGCGAGAAAGAAATTATTGATGCTGTAACATTAGCAAAAGCCAATGGTGTAAAAGAAATTGTAATCGTGGGCGGATACCGAGCTTATAAAATCACCGATTTTCTAAAAGAAAACAACATTGCGGTGTTAATCAATTTTACCCACAACAATCCAAATTTCGAAGATGATGACTATGATTTACCTTATAAGAATCCAAAACTCTTATTTGACGCTGGAGTATTAGTAGGGATTCAAAACGCATCTGCTGCTAATTTTCAAACCAGAAACTTACCTTTTTATGCTGGGCAAACCGTAGGTCAAGGTTTAGACAAAGAAGCTGCTTTGCAATTAATCACAGGAAACACTGCTAAAATATTAGGTATTGATGCAGACTATGGGACCTTAGAAGTAGGCAAAAGTGCTACGCTTTTTATCTCTGAAGGGGATGCACTAGATACACGAAGTAATCAATTAACTCACGCATATATTGACGGACGCGATTTATCCCTAGAAACGCACCAAACAGAACTATGGAAACGTTACATGAGGAAATATGAAGGTAAAAAATAGCTTAGATTTCACCTTATAAAAAAAGCGTCTGAAGAAATTCAGACGCTTTTTTTATATTATTTTGAAGGTATAAAATGCACTTGATCACCTTTTTTATAACTAGTATCTCCCGGAGGTAAACATGCAAATCCGTCTGTTTCTGCCAAAGAAGTTAAATCTCCTGAGCCATTATTTTCAATAGTTCTTGCAATTAATGTTGCGCCCTCCCATTCTAGGATTACAGGAATATAGAGCGTTAATACCGGATGTATTTCTACATCATTATTTAAAATCACAAAACGATCTCTAACTCCTAAACCCATAGAATTTTTCAACCAAGGTGAAAAATACACGTAATAATTAGAGAACGTAGACACCGGGTTTCCTGGAAAAGAAAATACGATTGTTTCATATTCCTCATGAACGCCAAACCAAAAAGGCCTACCTGGTCGTTGCAATACTTTATGAAAAACTTTTTCTACGCCTAATTCATCCATAACTTCAGGGATAAAATCAAATTTCCCTTTAGAAACGCCCCCACTTAATAAAAGCACATCATAATCTTGAAGTGTTTTTAAAATAGCTTCTTCTATGACCGGTTTATCATCTTGCAAATGTAAA
This sequence comes from Cellulophaga algicola DSM 14237, assembly GCF_000186265.1. Taxonomy (NCBI): domain Bacteria; kingdom Pseudomonadati; phylum Bacteroidota; class Flavobacteriia; order Flavobacteriales; family Flavobacteriaceae; genus Paracellulophaga; species Paracellulophaga algicola. The sequence goes on along the minus strand of NC_014934.1, from coordinate 3,166,460 downwards.
TGTGTTGCAACAATATTTTCTTTAATTAAAGCCGCTTGTAAAGACAATACATTTGATGTACGTATTTGATGAGGCTTAGGTGTTTGTGCAACGGGCACTAACTCATCACCTGTAGAAATTACACAAACAGTAGGTGTTTTTCTGATCACAACGCTCGTTTTACCTACAGATGCTAAAATACCAATCTCAGATGCAGCTATTCTAATCCCTTTTTCTAATAAAACCGTACCTGCTTTTTTATCACTCCCTTGAACATGTATATTCTGACCTTCTCTAGGCGCTGTATGTAGGGTTGCAAAGCCATCCTTAATATCAATATCTTCATACATAACAACAGTATCTGCGTTAACAGGCACTACTGCCCCGGTCATAATCTCTAAACAAGAGGTAGCATGTATTAGCTGTTGCTGCGGTAAACCTGCACTAATAACACCTGCTATTTTAAAGCGCTGTTCATTAGCTTCAAACGCGCTAAACTGAAGCGCTATACCATCTTTAGTAGACCTATTAAAAGGAGGGAAATCTCTATCAGCATAAATAGTTTCTGCTAATACACAATTTACACTTTCCATAAGTGGTACGGATACTGTTCCAAAATCTTTCGTGTACAACATTACACGCCTAAATGCCTCTTCATATGTAATCATAATACTTCTAATCCATTTTTGAGTAATACTCGTATTCCAACTATAAAAACCAATAAAGACGTCAAGCGTTTTATATTATTGGGCGTTAATTTCTTTAAACTTAATCGTATTCCCAATTGCCCTCCTAAAAAAACAGCTATTGCTAATAGTAAAGTTTCTTTCCAAGGCAAAGCAATCGTTCCACTATTTAATAGTCCTAATAATCCTGAAAAGGAATTTACTAAAATAAAAAAACTAGCCAAAGCTGCAATTTTCAATGCAGAGTTCCATTTAAAATGATTTAAGACGGGAGCTAAAAAAATACCTCCTCCAATCCCTACCAGACCAGAAAGAAAACCGATAGTTCCTCCCATGACATAACTAAAATATTTAGGGTATTCCTTTACCTCCTTCGCTTCTTTCTTTTTAGTAAATGTTTGACCCGCCAAAGCTAGAGCAGAAAGCACTAAAGACACCCCTAGGACAATAAAAAAAACGCGCTCATTCAATTTAAATGATGCTCCAATAAATGCTAAGGGAATACTCGCTATTACAAAGGGAATAAATTCTTTGATTTTTGCATGGCCGTGCTTAAAATACAAATAAGTACTCCCGCTTACCACCACCAAATTGCAAATAAGCGCAATAGAACGTATGGCAAAAAAACTAGGTAAGAATAACGTTAATAAAGCCAAATAACTAGAACCGCCCCCAAAACCAACCGAAGAATATAGCGTGGCAACAATAAAAAACCCTAAACAAAGAAGTATTAGAGGAGTACTATCTAAGAGCATAACTTTTCAGTTTATTAATACCGCCTTCTATATTTACTAGCCTTACTTCTGGTTTAATTGCTGTAATTAAATGTATGGCTTTCTGACTTCGGATACCTGATTGACAAATAACATAAATCGTTTTTGAATAATCGATTTTTTCAAGGTTACTTTCTAAATCGGACAAAGGAATATGTATGGAATCAGCTATGTGATAATGATGATATTCTTCTGTTGTACGCACGTCTAACAATTGTATTTTTTCAGATTGTAATAGTTCGGCAAACTGTTGCGCAGAAACCGATGCTTGTGGCACCGCACAATTAAATTCATAGCTATCTTTTAGTGCTGTTATAGTAATATTACCAGCTACTTTTTTAAAATTTATTTTTTGGTAATTCTGAGACAGACCATCAAACAACAAAAACTTTCCTGATAACACCTCTCCTATTCCTGTAATAACCTTCACGGCTTCTAGTGCTTGTAAACTTCCTATGATACCAGGTACAACCCCTAATACTCCATTCTCATCGCAATTCGGAATTTCGGCAGGATTTGGCATTGTTGGAAAAATACACCGATATGTGGGTCCGTTTTGATAATTAAAAACACTTACTTGACCTTCAAAACTATGCAAAGCTCCATATACAAAAGGTCGTTTTAAAATAACACAAGCATCATTTACCAAATAGCGTGTTGGAAAATTATCAGAGGCATCTAGCACTAAGTCATATTGAGCGATAAGCTCTAAAGCATTTTCTGTCGTTAGAAAAGTATGATGTGCTACAAGCTTTGTATCAGAATTTTGGACTTTTAATTTTTTTATTAATGAAGTTACTTTAGGCTCCCCTACTTCACTTTCATAATAACTTACTTGGCGGTGTAAATTAGACAAACTAACCACATCATTATCTACAATACCGAGTGTACCTACGCCCATAGCATTTAAATACGTTAATGCAGGAACTCCCAAACCACCAGCACCAATCACTAAAATTTTGGCTACAGATAGCTTTTCTTGTGCTTCTAAACCAAATTCTTTTAATTGTGTTTGTCGTGAATAGCGTTCTAGATTCATTATTGTGCTACTATTTTCAGTGCTTCTTCGTATTCCGTTATAGAATTAGCATTAAGCAATACTTGTTCATTTGAAGGAAAAACGAGTGCAACATCATTATGTATCAGAAATTTCCGCGGACAACTGCCTTGTTGTGTATTCATATATATTACAGAAGCTTTTAATCCTGCTGCTTCCCAAATTGCACACAAAGGTTCTGGAAGTGGATTTTCCTTTAAAGCAAATGAAGTTGCCAACTTAGTCGTATCTCTGGCATTTATTAATTCTTTCAAGGACGGAACATCAATCAACGGCAAATCACAAGCAAGAACTAGCCAAGCTACATTCGGATATTTATTATGAGCTGATAAGATTCCATTATACGGACCTCTAAACGTATCATCATCCGTAATAACCTGAAACTCTTTAGAAATTGCATCAACCTGATCATTTCGGATACTTAGGAATGTTTGGTCACAAACTTCTTCCAGTAGCTTATAAATATAATCGCGCTGCGGAATTCCGTGGTACGCTATCAACCCCTTATCTTTTCCCATTCGGGTACTTTTACCGCCAGAGAGTACTAATCCGTAAAGTTTATCTATTGAAGTCATTTTTACCTCCTGTTTTTTTAGCTAATTGCACATCAGTAATGGTAATGTCCTGAGACAAAGCTTTACACATATCATAAATAGTTAAAGCACTAATTGTAACCCCAGTTAATGCCTCCATCTCTACTCCTGTACGTTCGTTACATTTTACAGTACAAGAAATTTGCAAACTAGTACCCACTGGCTGAATATCAATTGCAATTTTTGATAATGCCAATTGATGGCAAAGCGGAATTAAATCTGCAGTTCTTTTCACGGCTTGAATTCCGGCAATCACTGCAGTCTGAATAATACTGCCTTTTTTTCCTAAAAAATCTTGTGCAGAAAGTGTCGTAAACACTTCTTTTGGAAAAATCACTCGACCGGTTGCTATTGCTACACGTGTTGAAATTTCTTTTTGAGAAACATCAACCATGGTCGCATTTCCCGAATCATCTATATGTGATAATTTATTTTCCATTATCCTCCTATTGAAGTCATAGAGTTTGAAAAAACTCCTTTATAATTCTCTTGTGCCTCAAAACCAGTTTTAGCTCTATTGCCTACTGCTTTTAAAATATTTTCTTTTACTGTTTCTTCTGAATTTTCACCCCGTAACGCTGTAATTAAATTAGTACTAGCTTTGGCATACAGACAAGTAATTACATCACCTGTTGCAGAAATCCTCAATCGGTTACACGATCCACAAAATGTTCTTGTAAACGAAGGAATCACACCGAAAGTACCGATAAACCCAGGAATTTTATAGTTAATAGATGTGGATGTTTTTGGCGATTCTAATTGATAATAATCGGGGTAAGTTTCTGCTATGTGTGCTAAAATTCGCTTATAGTCCCAAGCAATGGCCGTAAACTTTTTGGATCCCCCATTAAATGGCATTTCTTCTAAATAACGAATACAAACATTGTGGTGCTTTGCCAAATCTAGCATCGGGACAATTTCATTTATATTCTGCCCTTCTAAAGCGATACAATTAATACGAACATTAAAACCTTCTGTAATTAAACGAATAATATTTTCATATACAATGTCGTATTGCTTGCGTCTAGTAATTTTCTCAAAAACATCTTTCGTAATCGCATCTAAACTTACATTGATGTTTTTAATACCCAGTGCTTTCAATTCTGAAATATAGGGACCAATTACGGTAGCGTTCGTGGTGATTGAAATATCTTCTAGCGCATCAATTTTAGAAAGTTCACGTAGTAAAACCATTAAGTCTTTGCGGACAAAAGGTTCTCCTCCTGTAATTCTAATTTTAGTAATCCCCTGTGTAATCAGAATCTGACTTAATCGAATCAGTTCATCGATCGTAAAAAGTTTATCGTTTTCTGCAAAGTCTATTCCTTCAGACGGCATACAGTAATTACACCGCAAATTACAACGATCTGTAACCGCCAAACGCAGGTAATTAATAGTTCTATTATGATTGTCTACCAACATACTTTAGGAGTGTCTTAGCCTTTATTATACAGACTTATTACTACAAACTTTATTTTTAATTTTAGAAACCGTTTTTTATTCATAGAGCGATAAAGTAATACACTACTACGCTTGTGATTGTCGTTCTTACAAACTTCTGTAGCATCCGTATTAGCTGCATTTTCTACAAATCTCTTGTTCCTATCCGCCACTAACAGGCGGAATTATTGCTATTTCATCATTTAAATGCAAAAATACCTCCTCGCCCGCATACTCACTATTAACAGCTATCGCAAAAGAGGACAATTTGCTAAATTCCGGAAACAAAACAACCAAAACATCCTTTAACTCTTTTACGGTTGAAGGGGGTTTTGGTTGTGTTGGAACTTCATATTCCGAAGCTCCAATAATATCTTTGGCAATCCCGAATAATAAAACTTTCATTCTATAGCTATTAAGGCAGAAAGTTACGGATAATCACCGGCAATAAAAATCCTAAGGGATTATATTTTTGAGATTACTTACGGGTAACATACGTAGCCGATTCTGGCTTAGCATAATAGCCTTTTTCCATTGACTTGTCCGAAAGTGTTGCTTTTTCAAAATTAACAGTTTTGGCAACCCCCAATATCTTATTACCCTCAGCCTTATGCCAAGAAATGGATTTCGGCAGTTTTAATCCAGAAACCTCGGTCCAATCATTATAATTAATCCAACTAATTTTATCAGATTTCTCTCCTGTTCTATAGGTTACCGTATACCCCAACCAAGCCATTTGATTTGTTTTAGAATCATAATGTACATAATAGTTATCTTTTGGAGAAGTACCTACACCTTGATCAAAGCTAACTTTTATACCAGGATAAGATACACCGTCTACTTCCAATGCTTCTGTCTCAGAATAATTAACCCCTTTATCTGCCAATACAAAAGGCATTGCATAGAAATAAAAATATAAATTTTTATAAAAAACAGCATCACCTTTAAAATTATTTTCAGGATCTAATACCCAAGTTTTATCCCCTTCATTACCTCTTTCTACTTCCTCTGAAACTACTTTTTCATTTCTGGTATGTAAATCGATAGTATAATGTTCAAATCCTTCATCATTTGGCTTAACAAAAGTCAAGGTCTTTTGAGCTCTCCATGCAGCAATACCACCATGCACTTCCAAAACTTTCATGAAGTCTTCTGGATACTCCACCTTACTTTCTGTTGTTGAAACTTCTTCTGTTGTTTCTTTTACGGGTTCAGAAATCTGCTCGTTCTTTTTAGTGTCTTTACACGATAAAAAGAGAGCTACAACTAACGAAATAAGTACTAAGCGCATATAATGTATTTTATGGGTTGAAATGCTGAGTCGGTAAAAATATATTTTCATTACAAGAGTTACAGAAAATAATTGCATTAATTTATCGCAAATTAACTTAATACATTGTAAGGACGGTATATTAAGATTAGTTTATTTTTGCAGCAATGAATTCAACCAAACATATTAGCAGCCTTCAAAATACACTCATTAAAAATGTTCTTGTTTTAAAAGACAAATCAAGAGAGCGTAAAAAAACAGGAAATTTTATTCTTGAAGGTATTCGTGAGTTTGAATTAGCACTTAAAGGTTTTTATACTATTGAGACTGTTTTTTATGCTGAAGGTTTATTCCCTGAATCTAAAATAGAGGAATTAACTGCAACTTTAGCATACCAACCAGTGTTAATTAGTGTATCTAAAGAAGTGTACCAAAAAATTGCTTATCGCGAAACCACAGAAGGCATTTTAGCTATTGCAAAAGCAAAGACACACATTTTAAGTGAATTAAAATTTAAAAATAAAAATCCTTTAGTTTTAGTTGCGGAAGCACCTGAAAAACCAGGGAATATTGGGGCCTTATTAAGAACCGCAGATGCCGCTAATTTAGACGCTGTGATTATCGCAAACCCTAAAACCGATTTATACAATCCTAATATTATTCGTTCCAGTGTAGGTTGTGTATTTACAAATCCTATAGCTACAGGCAACACAACAGAAATTATTGCGTTTTTAAAAGAAAACAATATAAATATTTTCTGTGCCGCATTAACCGCTTCAAAAGTATATACTAACACGAGCTTCAAAACACCCTCTGCAATTGTAGTAGGTACTGAAGCGACTGGACTTTCTGAGGAGTGGTTAGAAAATGCAACTCAAAATATTATCATACCTATGGAAGGAGAAATAGATTCTATGAATGTTTCTGTTTCTGCAGCTATTTTAATTTTTGAAGCCAAAAGGCAAAGAAGTTTGTAAATACAAACAAAACAATTAATTTATTATATGACAAACGACGTATTTTTTTACCTCATTATTGCCATAGTAAGTCTTCAATTTATAATTGAAACTACAGTAGATTACCTCAATGCCAAACGATACAAAGATCCTGTACCAAAAGAATTAAATGACGTTTTTGATGCAGAAGAATATCAGAAATCTCAAGATTACAAAGCCACTAATTACAAGTTTGGGTTATTAACCTCTAGTTTTTCGTTGGTACTTACACTTTCATTTTTAATTTTTGGCGGCTTTGGCTATATTGATAGTTTAGCACGAAATTTTTCTGATAACACTATTATTATAGCGCTTATATTTTTCGGAATTATTATGATAGGGAGTGATATTATTACCACACCTTTTAGCTATTATTCTACTTTTGTAATTGAAGAAAAATTTGGCTTTAATAAATCTACCCCTAAATTATTTTTTGCTGACAAGCTTAAAGGATGGTTGATGACTTCTATTCTAGGAGGTGTAATAATTTCCTTATTTATTTGGTTCTTTAATTGGGCTGGCACTAATTTCTGGATATATGCTTGGGTATTAATGGCCGCTTTTGCTTTAATTATTAATCTTTTTTACAGCAAATTAATTGTCCCATTATTCAATAAGCAAACCCCATTAGAAGAAGGTTCTTTAAAAACTAAAATAGAAGCCTATGCACATGGAGTGGGCTTTGAACTTAATAATATTTTTGTAATTGATGGTTCTAAAAGATCTACAAAAGCCAATGCCTATTTCTCTGGTTTTGGAAAAGAAAAAAGAGTGACGCTCTATGACACTTTAATTAATGATTTAAATGAAGATGAGATTGTAGCTGTTCTAGCACATGAAGTTGGTCATTACAAACGCAAACACATTATTTTTAACCTATTTAGTAGTATTTTATTAACAGGATTTACATTATTTGTGCTCTCTTTTTTTGTAACTACTCCCGAGGTCTCCTTAGCGATTGGTGTTACCACACCTAGTTTTCATGCAGCACTCATCAGTTTTGGAATCCTATACACCCCTATTTCAGAAATCACAGGATTGGTTATGAATATGTTATCTCGAAAATTTGAATATCAAGCAGATGATTTTGCTAAAAACACTTTTTCTGCAACCCCATTAATTACCTCCCTCAAAAAATTATCTAAAAACAGTTTAAGTAATCTTACCCCTCACCCCGCTTATGTTTTCATGCATTATTCTCACCCGCCATTAATTGCCAGAATTAAAAATTTAAAGGCATAATATTTGTAGGATAGTTAAACAGATTGTGTTAAATTTAAGATATGATGACAGAAGCTGATATAGAAAAAGAAAATAAACAGATTGCAAAGCAGTACAAAGAACTGCTACGTATCAGTTATCAGACACTCAGCGATGATGATAAAAAACTTATCCGAAGTGCTTTTGACACCGCTGTAGATGCCCATAAAGATCAACGAAGAAAATCTGGTGAAGCCTACATCTTTCATCCCATTGCTGTTGCTAAGATTGTTGCATCTGAAATTGGTTTAGATGCTGTTTCCATTGCATCTGCCCTATTGCATGATGTTGTAGAAGATACGGAGTACACTTTAGATGACATTGAACGAATGTTTGGTGAAAGTGTTGCTCGTATTGTTGATGGTCTTACTAAAATTGCCCACCTGAAAAAAGATATGAACATATCGCAACAGGCAGAAAATTTTAGAAAGATGTTATTAACGCTCAATGATGATATAAGAGTTATAATTATTAAAATTGCAGATCGGTACCACAATATGCTTACGATGGATTCAATGCCTGAGTATAAGCAAGTAAAAATAGCCTCAGAAACACTTTACATTTACGCTCCTTTAGCGCATAGAATTGGCTTATATAATATTAAAAATGAACTCGAAGATTTAAGCTTAAAATATACAGAACCAGAAGTTTATAATGATATTTTAAGTAAAATAGAAGAGACTAAAGAAGAACAAAAAGAATATATTGAAAACTTCTCTTCAGTAATTAGCGATTCTTTAGACAAAGAGGGGCTTAACTACGCTATAAAAGGACGTATGAAGTCTATCTATTCTATTCGTAGAAAAATGGTAACCCAAAGTGTCACTTTTGATGAAATTTATGACAAGTTTGCCATTCGCATTATTTATAAATCAGACAAACCAAATGAAAAGTTTTTGGCTTGGAAAATTTATTCTATTGTCACCGATCACTTTACCCCCAATCCAGTACGTTTAAGAGATTGGATTTCCTCTCCTAAATCTACCGGTTATGAAGCTTTACACATTACCGTTATGGGGCCAATGGGTAAATGGGTAGAAGTACAAATTAGAAGTGAGCGAATGCATGAAATTGCTGAAAAAGGTTATGCCGCACACTATAAATACAAGCATGGAAACCAAAAAGAAATAGGTATTGAAGAGTGGTTAAATAAATTACAAGAAGCTCTTGAAAATGCGACAACGAACGCAGTCGATTTTGTTGAAGAATTTAAACTAAACCTATATTCAAAAGAAATCTTTGTATTTACGCCAAAGGGAGAATTAAAATCTTTACCTAAGAACTCAACACCTTTAGATTTTGCATTTAATATTCATACTGAGGTAGGTATGCACACTCGTGGCGCAAAGGTCAATGGTAAATTAGTACCCTTAAACACAAAATTAAATAGTGGTGATCAGGTAGAAATTATCACTTCCGAAAACGCACAACCCAACCAAAGTTGGTTAGATTATGCAACTACTGCGCGCGCAAGGTCTAAAATAAAATCTACTTTACGTGAAGAGAAAAAGAGTGTTGCGCTAGAGGGTAAAGAGATTTTGAGGCGAAAATTAAAATCGCAAAAAATTAATTTCTCTGAAGACACCATCAATAAAATGGTACTTTATTTTAAATTAAAAACAAGTTTAGATTTGTTTTATAGAGTAGGTATTGGCGCAATTGACAACCAGAAAATAAAAGATTATAGTGCATCAGACAGTAATGCATTTATTAACTTCTTTAAAAATAGAATTCGCCGTCCACAGACTTTAGATGATGTAGATAAGGATGAGATTACCTCAAAATATGATTTACTGGTTTTTGGTAAGGAAGAGGAAAAATTACCCTATAAAATGTCTCCTTGTTGCAACCCTATTCCTGGAGATAATGTTTTTGGTTTCATAAGCATAAACGAAGGCATTAAGGTGCATTCAAAAACATGCCCTAATGCTATATCCCTTCAATCTAACTACGCTTATCGGATTATAAGTGCCAAGTGGATTGATTCTAGTCAGCAAGAATTTACAGCAGAAGTTAATCTAACTGGTATTGATAATTTAGGTTTGGTAAGTAATATAACCGAAGTTATTTCTGGAAACATGCATGTAAATATGCGCAACATAAATTTTAGTACAGACGGAGGTACATTTAAAGGTAAAATAACGGTTGTAGTTAAGAATAATGAAATATTAAAAAAACTTATCAACAATTTAAAGGGGATTAACGGTATAGACAAAGTAACCAGAATTTAAATTTTAGGTGTACATTTGCAACCTGAAAGATGCAAAAGTTCTTATGAGCAATAACAAGAACCAAGACATCGTAAAAAATGTCTTTACAAAATTTTTAGAAGAAAACGGGCACCGAAAAACACCTGAACGATACGCTATACTCCAAGAAATTTACGATAGCGAAGAACATTTTGATATTGAGAGCTTATACATCAATATGAAAAATAAAAACTATCGGGTAAGTCGTGCTACGCTATATAACACCATAGAACTTTTATTGGATTGTAAATTGGTACGTAAGCACCAATTTGGCAAAAACCAAGCGCAATATGAGAAATCATATTTCGATCGTCAGCATGATCATGTAATTCTTACAGATACCGGCGAAGTGATGGAGTTTTGCGATCCTCGTATTCAATCTATAAAAAAAACCATAGAAGAAGTGTTTGATATCAAAATCACGAATCATTCGCTCTATTTTTATGGCATTAAAAACAAAGCAGAAAACAAGGACGATAATAAAAACAACTAACCAAATACACTAATGGCAGTAGATTTACTACTTGGGCTTCAATGGGGAGACGAAGGAAAAGGAAAAATTGTTGATGTACTTACTAAAGATTACGACATTATTGCTCGTTTTCAAGGGGGTCCAAACGCAGGGCACACGTTAGAATTTGATGGTATTAAACATGTTTTACATACAATACCATCAGGAATATTTCACAAAGGTGCAATGAACATTGTAGGAAATGGCGTGGTAATAGACCCAGTCATTTTTCAAAAAGAACTTGACAATTTAAAACAGTTTAATCTTGATATTAAATCTATCTTATTAATATCTAGAAAAGCACATTTAATATTACCTACACATCGTTTACTAGATGCTGCTTCTGAAACAGTAAAAGGAAAAGCAAAAATAGGTTCTACCTTAAAAGGTATTGGTCCAACATATATGGACAAAACTGGTAGAAACGGAATGCGTATTGGTGATCTTGAATTTGCAGATTGGAAAGATAAATACCGTGCTCTTGCAGACAAGCACGAAGCTATGATTGACTTTTACAATGTAGATATTCAGTATGATTTACCTGAACTAGAAGCAGATTTCTTTAAGGCAGTAGAAGCTTTAAAAGAACTTACTTTTATTGATAGTGAAGAATATTTATTTAAAGCTCAAAAAGAAGGTAAAAAAATCTTGGCAGAAGGAGCTCAAGGCTCTCTTTTAGATATTGATTTTGGAACGTATCCATTTGTAACCTCTTCTAATACTACGGCCGCAGGTGCTTGTACGGGTTTAGGAGTTGCTCCAAACCAAATAGGTGATGTTAAAGGTATTTTCAAAGCATACACGACTCGTGTAGGTAGCGGACCTTTCCCTACAGAATTATTTGATGCTGACGGAGAGACAATGGGTAGAGTTGGTAATGAGTTTGGCGCTACAACAGGTAGACCAAGACGTTGCGGATGGTTAGACCTTGTTGCTTTAAAATATGCGGTTCAAATTAACGGTGTTACCGAGTTAATGATGATGAAAGGTGATGTACTTAGTGGTTTTGAAAAACTAAAAGTATGTACTTCATACAATTACCAAGGAGAAATCATTACCCATTTCCCATATAATATAGAAGCGGAAAATATTACGCCTATTTATAAAGAAATGAATGGTTGGAATGAAGACTTAACGAAAATGACTTCTGCTGATCAACTTCCTAAAGCATTAAATGAGTATATTGACTTTTTAGAGAAAGAATTAGAAGTGCCCATAAAAATAGTTTCCGTTGGTCCAGATAGGACTCAAACGATACACAGATAAATTTAAAAAGCCACTTTCGAGTGGCTTTTTTTTTATAGTTAATCCTATTCTAAGTCCGTTGTTTACATTCTGTATTGTAGTACTGTACTATTTCTTTTATATGTTTCTTATTAAAATCTCTATGTTGAATTTTAGCTACTAAAGAAGTACATTTTTTAAAAAATCTGAAGCAGCAGCTTTAAAGTTTTTCGTAAACAATTGGTTAGCCCTAAATGCGTAGCTTTCTCTTCTCCTATTCGTAATACATAAAGATTTTTAATGTCATATCGTATTGGTCCCATATACATTGCACCACCACCCATTCCCCCTGGAATAAAGCCAGAAGAAAATCCTTGGGTATTTAGATTATATAGTGTTACCGCACCCTTTACAATTTCTTCTAACACCAATAGGGTATCTTACCTACTATGGGGACGTATTTATAAACAAATGCTTCGTCATCATTTTTAATTTCTATTGATTCTAATTTAGAAAAATCTATTTTTTCAGCCTTAGCTTTCTTCGACGTCTCAAATTTAACAAAATGAACTCTTCTGAGTTTAACATACCCTTTTCTTACAACCCTATCAGTATACAAAAAGGTTTCTTCAGTTTTCTGAGCAAAAGCAAAAAGAAGAAAAAAGCAACGAGAGCGTAAAAAACAGAAGAGAAATTTGTATGATCATAAATAGCTTTTAGAAGTACTGCTTTCATTTTTTTTTCAATTGAACTTTGATTAACAGTCTTTATTATTTTAGTTATTAATTTTAATAATCCGTCAATAATACTAAATTTATGCTAATCGGCTTTTGCCTGTATTAAAAATCCCTATTTTTGAGCAAAATTGTAAACCTAGTGCAGAAAGTCTTTGTTTTATTATTAGTCTTAATTAGTTCAACGCTTGGTTTTGCACAGCAAGACAAACCTGTTGAAAACAAACAGATAAACATCGTTTACGGTGGAACCTTTACTAAAGATGAAGCTAAAGCACCTGGCGCATCTATTTTTAGTATGGATGACAGGCAAGTACAGTTTGAACATCAAGGAGCAGATTTATGGTGTGACTATGCTATATTCTACCAGAAGGAAAACCGATTGAAAGCAGTGGGAAATATTCGGCTACAACAAGGAGATTCTGTCCAAATGACTAGTGGGAAAGTAGATTATGACGGAAATACAAAGCTTGCCAAAGCATGGCAAAATGTTATTCTAGAACAAAATCCAGGAATGCGCTTAGAAACAGATACCCTACGTTTTGATCGCGAAAAACAAGAAGCATATTATAAAGATTTTGGTACCGTAATAGATTCTACCAACACGCTTACCAGCCAGATAGGTCGGTATTACATGGAAACTAAAAAATATCAATTTCTAGATAGTGTTCATATTGATAATCCAGAATACAAAGTAGATTCAAAACAACTTGATTACTATACGTCTTCTAAAAATGCCTATATGTATGGGCCTTCTACTGTAACTGGTAAAACCTACAAGATTTATTGTGAGCGTGGTTTTTATGATACTAAAGTAGAGAGCGGTTACGGAATTAAAAATACTCGAATAGATTACAACAATAGAATCATAGTTGGCGACAGTGTATACTTTAACAAAGCAAAAGAATATGCCTCTGCCACCAATAACATCACCATAACAGATACGGTAAATAATGGAATTATACGTGCACATTATGCTGAAGTTTTTAAGGCTAAAGATTCCGTTTTCGCAACAAAAAGAGCTGTCGCTATTAGTTTAGTAGAAAAGGATTCGCTTTATATTCACGGCGATACGCTTATGATTACGGGAAAGCCAGACCAACGTATTATGCGAGCGTTTAAAAATGCTAAATTTTATAAAACCGATTTAAGTGGTAAAGCAGATTCTATTCATGTGGAAGAAGCTACGGGCTTAACACAGCTTATTGGAAAAAAAATACCCCAAGACACTAAAGAAGTGTATTGGCCAAAATATTATCCGGTAATCTGGAATGGAGAAAATCAAATGACAGGAGATAGTATTCATTTGATTTCAGATTTAAAAACAGAAAAACTAGATTCTTTAAAAGTAATAAAAAATGCGTTTATTGTCTCTTCTGATACCATTGGAAAAACAGGATACAATCAAGCTAAGGGCATCGATTTATATGGCAAATTTATTGAAAACAGTTTAGACGAAGTCGATTTAATTGGGAATACAGAAGTCGTCTATTGGATGTATAATGATGATCAAGAACTCATCGGTATTAATAAAACTATTTGTAGTAAAATTAATATCACCTTCAACGAAAACGATGTTGAAGATTTAACGTTTTACGTAGATCCTGACGGCGCTATTTTTCCTGAGAAAGATTTAGAAGAAGAGTTAAGAATTTTAAAGGGTATGGTTTGGCGTGGTGATGAGCGAATCATGACCAAAGAAGATATTTTTGATGAAGACGACAATAACATTAAACTTGTTGTAATACAAGGAATAGAAAACCCTATTGATATCGATGCAGAAGAGGAACAGCGCAGTAAAAACTCATCAGACCCTGTAAATAATTTACCTACAAACACAACCGTCCCTAAAAAGAAGGCTGTTACATCTAAAAATAGCACTAGCAAAGCTGCTATTAAAAAGTCTAACTAATCCTCAATGAAAGAAGACTTTTACAAACATCAAACCCAAACAACACCACATCCTTTAGCCTTAGAAGTCTCTCATGCTAAAGGCAGTTATATATATGATACAGATGGTCATGCTCATTTAGATTTTGTTGCTGGAGTTTCTGCTTGTAGCTTAGGTCACTGCCACCCAAGAGTTTCTCAAGCCATTAAAGATCAAGTAGATAAATATGCACATGTAATGGTATATGGGGAATACATACAAGAACCTGCAGTTAGCTACACCAAACTATTAGCTTCTTTATTACCCAAAAATCTTGAGACAACCTATTTAGTTAACTCAGGTACCGAAGCTATTGAAGGAGCTTTAAAATTAGCACGAAGAGCAACAGGTAGGACAGAAATTTTTGCTGCCAATCATGCATATCATGGGAATACTATGGGGAGCTTAAGCGTTATGGGCTATGAAGAGCGGAAAAGTGCTTTTAGACCCTTAATACCAGATGTACGGTTTATACCATTTAATGATAACGCAGCTATAGCGGCTATTACAGAAAAAACAGCAGGCGTAATTCTAGAAACCATTCAAGGAGGTGCCGGGTTTATAGAACCAAAAAATAATTTCTTAACGAAAATAAGAAAACGTTGTACCGAAGTTGGTGCATTACTAATTTTAGATGAAATACAGCCTGGTTTTGGCAGAACAGGAAAACTATTTGCTTTTGAGCATTACAATTGCATTCCTGATATTCTTGTCATAGGCAAAGGAATGGCAGGCGGTATGCCCGTAGGGGCTTTTGTAGCGTCTCATAAATTAATGCAAACCTTACAAGATGCTCCAAAATTAGGACATATTACTACCTTTGGCGGCAACCCCATTATAGCAGCAGCAAGTTTAGCTACCTTGCGTGAAATAACGGAAACACAATTAATCGCTGAAACCTTAGAAAAAGAAAAACTTTTTAGAACACTACTACAGCATAAACTAATTAAAGAAATTAGAGGAAGAGGATTGATGCTTGCATTAATTCTTGACCATTTAGAAGTTGCGAACCATCTAATTTTAACAGCTGCCAAAGAAAAACTAATTCTTTTCTGGCTTTTATTTGAGCCTCGAGCAGTACGTATTTCGCCACCCTTAACCATTTCCAATCAAGAGATTACAACAGGTTGTGAGCAAATTATATCTATTTTAGATCAGTATTAAACAACTTTGTTAACTATTTTGTTAATAATCCAGTCATACAACTTAACTAAAAATAAGTTGTATGAACTATATTTAAGATATCCGAAAAAAAAGAAAGGCCTATGGCATTAGATGCAGAGGAAAAACCGAGCCAACCGATTACCAAGTTTGAATCCATGTTAAAGACGGATGATGTCTATTTTTTTGACTCAGAAGATTTTGAGGATATTATACATCATTACCTAAACAATGGTAAAATTGCCTTAGCAAAAAAGGCAATCAAAATAGGCTTACAACAACATCCAGCTGCAGCTGAGTTAAAACTCTTGCAAATAGAAGTTTTTGTTTTTGAAAACAAGCTTGAAGAAGCAGAAAAAATGTTAGATGATTTACAACAGCTAGATCAACACAATGAAGAAATTTACATTCAACGTGCAAATATTTTTTCTAAAAAAGATGATCATTTAGGGGCCATAAATTTATTAGAAAAAGCATTAGACTTAACCGATGATGGTTTTGACATCTATTCCTTATTAGGTATGGAGTATCTTTTTATGGATGATTTTGAAATGGCCAAAAAGAGTTTCATGAAATGTGTTGAGTTTGATGATGAAGATTACTCATCCTTATACAACGTAATTTATTGTTTTGAGTTCTTAGAAGAATATGATGGTGCTATTTTATATCTCAATAAATATTTAGAAGATAATCCATATTCTGAAGTTGCATGGCATCAATTAGGAAAACAATATTTTTCTAAAAAAATGTATAAAGAAGCATTAAGTGCTTTTGATTTCGCCATTATTTCTGACGATACATTTATAGGGGCTTATTTTGAGAAAGGAAAAGTATTAGAAAAACTTGGCTTATATAATGAAGCTATAGAAAATTACGAAACCACAATTAAAATAGAAGACCCTACATCACATGCGTATTTGCGTATTGGAAAATGCCATGAAAAATTAGGTAACACAGAATTGGCTAAATATTATTTTTATCATACAGTACATGAAGACCCCTTACTGGATAAAGGTTGGCTAGCCATTACAGATTTCTATTACCGTTTAAAAAATTACGAAAAAGCTGCTTATTATATTAATAAAGCAACTAATATAGACGGTGAAAACCCTATCTATTGGAAAAAAAGTGGTAAAATAAGTGCTGCATTGCATAAATATGATGAAGCCGATTTTGCTTTTAAGCAAGCAATTGACTTTGGTAATTATGAACTAGATACTTGGTTACAATGGGCTTATGTCGTAGAAAAAAACAAAGATTTTGAATCTGCTATTACCATACTTACTCAAGCAAAAGAATTTCATCCTGAAGATGCAGAAATTTTATTTAAGCTTTCTGGTAATTACAGCTTAATGGGAGACCTAGAAATGGCTAAAAAATATATTGCTCAAGCCTTAATTTTAAACCCGAAAGGTTTAGATAATTTTCAAATTAATTTCCCAAATTTCTGTACGACAGAATGGATGCAAAACATATTAGAACAATATAAAAACGCTTCCAAATAAAAAAAGTATTTTTGTTTTTTTAGCATATGGAAAATCGCAATTTATTACAGTACTTTTTTATCACCTTGAAAGGAATGGCTATGGGCGCTGCAGATGTAGTCCCTGGCGTATCTGGTGGTACTATCGCATTTATTTCAGGTATTTACGAAGAGTTAATTGATTCTATTAATAATGTAAATCTGTCACTTTTTAAAACACTTCAAAAAGAAGGGTTAAAGAGTTTTTGGAAACAACTTAATGGTGATTTTTTAGTAGCCTTATTTCTAGGTATTGGTATTAGCGTACTTTCATTAGCTAAAGGAATAAGTTGGCTACTTTTAAACGAACCTGTGCTTTTATGGTCTTTCTTTTTTGGACTTGTTGTCGCGAGTATTTTATTCGTAGGCAAATCTGTAGAAAAATGGAACGTAGCAACAATACTTATGCTTATCATTGGCACTGGTCTTGCTTATTATATAACTACGCTACCACCTTCTGAAAATACGGGTAGTATGCCTTTCTTATTTTTATCAGGAGCGCTAGCAATATGTGCCATGATTTTACCTGGTATTTCAGGAGCTTTTATTCTCGTCCTTTTAGGGTCTTATAAAGTAATCCTCGATGCTGTTCACGAGTATGATTTAAAAATTATAGGTACTGTAGGTTTAGGTGCATTTTTTGGATTATTGAGTTTCGCGAGACTTCTAAAGTGGATGTTTAAACATTATAAAGATTTAACATTAGCGGTACTTACAGGCTTTATTCTAGGTTCCTTAAATAAAATATGGCCTTGGAAGAAAATTTTAGAAACAAGAGTTTTTGGCGATAAAGTTATTACTGTTGACGAACAAAGCATTTCTCCTTTTACTTATGAAGGAGACAACCAATTAATGTTTGCTATTCTATTAGCTATTATTGGCTTTTCTTTAATATTACTCTTAGAAAAATTAGCCTCTAAAAAGTAAATAATATAATTATGCATGCACCTAGAACATTTTCCGATAAGTTTTGGCTTGTCATTAAAGGCTTGTGTATGGGTGCGGCAAACAAAGTACCAGGAGTTTCTGGTGGTATTGTTGCATTTGTGGGTGGTTTCTATGAAGAATTTATTTACTCCCTTCAAAAAATAAATATAAAATCTTTTAAACTTTTAGTAAATGGAAGGTTTAAAAGTTTTTACCAATATATAAACGGACAGTTTTTAACATTGTTGATTTTCGGAATGCTTGTCAGTTATTTTAGCATTTCAAAATTACTAGATTACTTCCTCGCCTATAAAGAACTTTATGTTTGGTCTGCATTCTTCGGAATGATTATTGGGTCTATTTATTATATTTCCAAAGATTTTGACCATTGGAATAAGAAAACTATTCCTGCTGGCTTATTTGGTTTAATTCTAGGTATTGCGATTAGTTTTTTAAATCCCGCTACACAAAATGACAACCTAATATTTATCTTCTTTTGCGGAATGATTAGCGTTTCTGGAATGACCTTGCCAGGTCTGTCTGGATCTTTTATCCTTATTTTACTTGGAAATTACGTACTCCTCTTGGTAGACTCTGTCAATGCCTTATACGATACTTTTTCTGAAATTTTACAAGGTGATTTTTCATTTACTCAAAACCACAAAAGGCTAAACACACTAAAAATACTAGCTGTTTTTACAACAGGTTCAGCCGTAGGTTTGGTAACACTATCCCACCTACTTACCTATTTATTAAAACATTTTAAACACATTACAACAGCAATTATCATTGGCTTTATTACAGGCTCCTTAGGTGTTGTATGGCCATGGAAAAAAACAATTTTGAAAACAGCTGCAGATGGCACTTTGCAGGTAGATTCTAATGGTAATCAAATAATAGTTAATTACGAAAGATATTTTCCCGAGTTAACAAGTGCAGAAACTTGGTGGGCATTTTTATTTGTGCTGATAGGGGTTTTTATTCTTTTAGGTTTAGATTGGTATGGAAAAAATAGAAAGTAAAATCCGTTTTGGGTTAATAGGAAAAGATATAGACTACTCATTCTCTAGAGCTTATTTCACACAAAAGTTTAAGGATTTGAATTTAGATACATATTCTTATGAAAATTTTGATTTTCAAGACATTAAAGAATTAGATGCTGTTTTAAAAAGTAATTCTAATATTAAAGGTTTCAATGTTACTATACCTTATAAAGAAGAAGTTTTCCCGTTTCTATCAAGTATAGATGAAAAAGCTAAAGAGATTGGCGCCGTTAATACTATAAAATATACAGAAGACGGATTAAAGGGGTACAATACAGATTATTACGGATTTCAAAAATCCATAGAGCCCTTTATTAAAGAGCATCATAAAAAAGCACTAATATTAGGAACTGGAGGCGCTTCAAAAGCTATCGCTTTTGTATTTAAAGAGTTTGGTATTGAATACACTTTTGTCTCTAGAAGGAAAAAAGAAAATCAATTTACCTATCAAGAACTTACCCAGGAGATTATAGAAGATTATACCGTAATTGTAAACTGCTCTCCTGTGGGTACATTTCCAGATATCACAAAAAAACCAGCAATTCCATACCAATTTATCGGTAAAAAGCATTTGTTATTTGACCTGATATATAATCCCGAAAAGACTGCTTTTTTAGCTTCTGGAGAAGCGCGAGGAGCTCAAATTAAAAATGGAGATAAAATGCTAGAATTACAAGCTGAAAAAGCTTGGGAAATATGGAATAGCTAATCTTGCAAGTTCTAAAGGAATAAAACGCAAATATTTAGATTTTCTACACAACTTTTTTACATTTTTTTTGGTATTAAGGTGGTTGTTACTATCTTACCAATGAATTAGGCAAAAAAGCCAAATACGTACGTAATGTTGGACGAGAAAGACGAGAAACTATCTAACGATAGTAGTAATGAAGAATCAATAGACAAGAATGAAGTTGTAGTTACACCTTCAGAAAACAATACTATTGATGATATAGAAGCAACTTCTAAAAACACTCCTGAGGGAAGCGAAGAACTTAATGAAGAGAACATTCCAGAAGAAGACGTTCTTAATGAAATTGACGATTCTAATGCTGAGGATGCTGAAGATACAGATAATCACCAAAGACATGTAATTCCACTTTTAGACTATCATTCAATGTCTATGGAAAATTTGGTGGGCGAGTTACAACGTTTGGTTAAAAATGAAAAAGTACAAGCCATCAGAAAACATGTTGATGGTATTAAATACGAGTTTGATTTAAAATTTCAAGAATTTTTAGAACATAAAAAAGAAGAGTTTGTTAGTAATGGCGGTAATGAAATAGATTTTAAATATAATTCTGTTACCAAAAGACAATTCAACGAAGTATATTCTGAGTATAGAGATAAGAAAAATCAATACCACAAGAGTCTTGAAAACAGCTTAAAAGACAATCTAGAAAAAAGACTTCAAATTATTGAAAACTTAAAAGGTTTGGTTAATGTAGAAGAAGACATTAATACGACCTATAAGAATTTTAAAGATTTACAAGAAAGCTGGCGTGTAGCTGGCCCTATTCCTAGAAATAACTATAATGATGTATGGCGCACTTACCATCATCATATTGAAATCTTCTATGATTTTCTACATCTTAATCGTGAATTGAGAGATTTAGATTTTAAACGTAATCTAGAAGAAAAAGAAAAACTAGCAGAAAGAGCTGAGGCTCTTAAGGATGTTCCAGATCTAAATACAGCTTTTCAAGAATTACAGACCCTACATAAAATCTGGAAAGAAGATATTGGCCCTGTAGACAAGGATCATAGAGAAGCAATATGGGAACGTTTTAGCAATGCAACAAAAGCTTTACACAATAGAAGACAAGGTTACTTTGCTGAGCTTGAAAAAACTTATGAAGTAAATCTGGTTAAAAAACATGAGATTATTGAAGGTATAAAAGTTATTACCACTGATGTTTCTAAAAACCATAAAGGACTACAACAACAGATTAAAGAGATTGAAGCATTACGTGAAAATTTCTTTGCTGCTGGAAAAGTACCACAAAAGGTAAATGAAAAAACTTGGGCGTCTTTTAAAGACAGCGTTCGAGATTTTAACAGACAAAAAAATGCTTTCTATAAAGACCAAAAGAAAGAACAACAAGATAATCTGGATCAAAAAAGAGCTTTATTAGAGCTTGCGTTATCATTAAAAGACAGTGAAGATACTGCTACGGCAACTTCTGAAATGAAACGTATACAGAATGAGTGGAAAAAAATTGGTCATGTCCCTCGTAAATTTTCTGATAAAATTTGGAAACAATTTAAAGATGCGTGCAACCATTATTTCGATCGCTTAAATGCTAGTAAAAATGAAGCACAAAAAGACGAATTAGAGAATTTTGAGCTTAAAAACACCTGTTTAGAGCGTTTGCAAGGATTTAATTTATCTGGCAATAGAAATGAAGATCTTAATACTATAAAAGGTTTCATAGCAGAATGGAAAGCTATTGGTCGTGTACCCTTCAATAAGAAAAGTATTAATGCTAAGTTTAATAAGATCTTAGATGCTTTATTCAAGAAGCTAGACATAGAACGTCAAGAAGCTGAAATGATGAAGTATGGCAATAAGATTCAGCAAATTACTAATGGTGAAGATACAGAGCAAGCATTACAGAGAGAACGCACTTTTATTCGTCGTAAAATTGACGAAAGTAAAAGTGAAGTTCGCCAGTTAGAGAATAATTTACAATTCTTTTCTAATGCATCTGAGGATAGTCCCGTTGTTAAAGATGTGATTAAAAAAATTAATTCACATAAAGAGGATTTAGAAACCTGGAAAGAGAAATTAAAAAAGCTCAACATTCTTAAAAATAATTTAAATAAAGAAGCCGAAGAAGAAATTGAAGATAACTCTGAAACCGAAACTGAAGCATAAATCACAACACCTCTAGGCCAATTTTACACTTAATTGTAGGTAATACTGGCTTTAGAAAAATAAGCTATTCCCACCAACTCAAAAGTGACGTTGGTGGGTTTTTGTTTTCTATAGATGCCTGGAATTCTACGCTTTGTATACCAGATAAAAAAGAAGATGATGTTTTAGAATGCTTTATTAAGCGTACCAAAAGAGCAGCTATTACAATTAGATATGCTTACTATTGGTGCTATTTTAGATTTAACTTTTAAAAAAACATCAAGAAAAATTTATAATATTTAATCTTAAGTATCGTATTAAAATTGAGCTATAGTATTCAATATTTCTAAGACCGAACAAAAAAATATGTGTCAACTCCAGATACAGACAAAGGCAATACACTTTCTTTTAAAGTCACTGATGAGAATTTTAAATTCAAGGAAAAATAATTTAAAAAGCTTATTGGTACAGAATTAAATAATGCCATACTCATACCCATTAGAAGTATCCCCCACCCCTTATTCAAATGAATATTACTTACATATAGTAGTTATCTTACTAAAAATTAGTATCTTATAAAGAACACGCAACGATACACTTTAAAACTGATACTATGAAAATTAATACTACTAATCATCCTATAAAATCCTGGGTAGTACTCATCGTAATACTAGGAACGCTCGGAGGTTCTCAAAAAATTAAAGCCTCCTATAATTTTCAAGTGGAACAACAAGAAGTATTTAATCAATACAAGGGCAAAATTATTGATTCAAATACTAAAAAAGAATTGGTATTCGCCACGATAGCTATAGAAAATTCTAACATAAGTACCGTTACAAATTCGGAGGGCGATTTTAGCTTAAAAGTTCCTAAAAACATGGAAGAAGTCACTGTCTTTATTAGTTTTTTAGGCTACAAAACTAAAACAATTAATTTAAGTGACTTAAAAGATACTACTCTTAAAATTGCATTAGAAACTGCTGTAACGGCATTATCTGAAGTTAATATTGTGGTACCAAATAATGCAGAACTAGTAGTTCGCGAAACTTTACGAAACAAAGGAGCTAATTATTTTGAATTTCCTACACTAATGACGGCTTTCTATAGAGAAACTATAAAAAAACGAAAAAAAAATGTATCTCTTTCTGAAGCCGTAGTAAACATTCACAAAACCTCATATTCTTCTAAACAAACAGACGCCGTAGAACTCTATAAAGCAAGAAAAAGTACTGATTATAGCAAGCTAGACACATTGACATTAAAATTACAAGGGGGTCCGTTTAATACACTTTTTATCGATTTAATGAAATACCCTGAATATGTATTCACTGAAGAAACCATACCTCTTTATACGTATACTTTTGAACGATCTGCAAGGATAAATGAGCAGCTTATTTACGTAATTAATTTCGTGCAAAAAGAAAAGACTCCTAATCAACTTTATAAAGGACAACTTTTCATAGATGCTAAACATAAAATTCTGACTAGTGCAATTTACGAGCTAAACATTACAGATCGTGAAAATGCCGCACGTATGTTTGTAAAACGAAAACCTGCAAAAGCTAATGTCTATCCTACTGCAGTAGCCTACCGAGTAGATTATAGAGAAAAAGACAATAAATGGTACTACGGGTACAGCAATGTCATGTTAGAATTTAAAATTAATTGGGATGATAAATGGTTTAACTCTGTCTATAGTATGACTTGTGAAATGGCCGTCACTGATTGGGAAAAAAATATAGGCAAAAACTTAAAAGGAAGAGAAAAATTGCGTAAAAACATTATTTTAAGTGATGAAGCTGTAGGTTTTTCTGATCCAGATTTCTGGGGTGAATATAACATTATAGAGCCCGAAAAATCAATTGAATCTGCTATTAAAAAAATCCAGAAACAAATAAAAAAAAATAAGATAGGCGGTACAGTAGCTGCTCTTAAACCCTAAAAAAATAAAGCGCAAAAAAATCAATTGGGTATCTTATTTGTAGGTATCTTACTTTAGTGTTAAATTACTGTTTATGTACAATTATTGAACAAGTGTTTCGTTCTTTCTATTGTAATATATTTCTCACTTTACAAAATCGACATCATGCTTGCTCCAAAAGCGCACAAAGAAGAAGAAAGAAGGTTAGCAGCGCTACAATCTTATACTATTTTAGATTCATTACCAGAAGAAGATTATGATAATCTATCTAAAATAGCTTCTGAAATATGTGGCACTCCTATTTCCATGATTTCATTAATTGATGATAAACGACAATGGTTTAAATCTTCATACGGATTAGATGTTAAAGAAACAGAACGAGAAATTTCGTTCTGTGGTCATATGATTAATGAAACAAATGACGTATTTATAGTGCAGGATGCTAGAGAAGATGATCGTTTTTTTGATAATCCCTTGGTCACTGGCGATACCAATGTTGTTTTTTATGCAGGTGTGCCTTTGATGACAGCCAACAACTTACCCATTGGCTCTCTTTGCGTCATAGATCATGAACCTAAAACATTAAACAAAAGTCAGATAGAATCTTTAAAAGCACTATCTAACCAAGTTATGAAACTAATAGAGCTTCGCAAAAACGAACTTCTACTACAAGAAGCTTTATCCAATCAAAAAGAAAAAAATACAGAATTAGAGCGCTTTGCATATATCGCTGCGCATGATTTAAAATCGCCCTTAAACAATATATCAACGCTAACAGATATATTTATTGATCAATATGGATCAAAAATTGATTCTCAAGGAGTAGATATTTTAAATATGATAGTAAGCTCTTCTAATAGATTAAAAGGCCTAATTGAAGGCTTATTAGACTATAGCAAAAGTGACCATCTTTTAAATGAAAAAACTACAAAGGTTAGTATTGAGAAAGTAAAAAATAATATCAATAGTATATTTAGCTCAAATCCTCATATACACCTAACAGTACTATCAGAATTGAATACCCTTACTATTAATGAAACTGCTTTAGATCAAATACTCATTAATCTAGTAACTAATGCCATTAAATATAGTGATAAACCCGAAGTACAAATAACAATTGGGATTGATGACTCTAAAACTCATTATCTTTTTTATGTTGAAGATAATGGCCCTGGTATTCCTGAAGATAAATACAATAGCATTTTTGATATTTTTACGATCAACACTCCTCTAGATAAATTTGGCGTAAGAGGTAATGGTATTGGTTTAGCTACAGTAAAGAAGGTTATTGAAAAATTAGGAGGTGAGATTACGGTGAAATCTACATTAGGAGAAGGTTCTAAATTTAGTTTTACGATAAAAAAACAGCCTTTATAATGACGTATATTTTACTCGTATTCATAGATAAATAGCTACTTTTAGCTTTAAAAGCTACCTATAATGTTTACTCCAAAGTATTACGAGCAAAAGGATTTAAAAGAAATTAAAGAATTTTTAGTTGAAAACAGTTTCGGGATACTCGTTAATCAAGTTGATAACAAACCTTGGGCAACACATATTCCTCTAGAATTAGCTATAGATGAAGATGGTTCCGATATTCTAGTTGGTCATATTGCCAGAGCAAATCCTCAAGGCAAACACTTTTCCGAAAACAATACTGTTCTTTGCATTTTTAATGGTCCGCATTCTTATATATCTTCTTCATGGTATAAAGAAGAAGAGGTACCTACTTGGAACTATATTGCGGTACATGTATATGGGAAATTAAGTATTCTTAGCGAAAAAGAAGTGATGGCGTCCATGCATAAACTAGTCAACAAATATGAGAAAAAATCTAAAAACCCCATTTCTTTGAATGATATGTCTGATAAAACACTTAGACAAGTTAAAGGGGTAATCGGGTTTAAAATTAAAATAAATGATATTCAAGCTACATACAAACTATCCCAAACAAGGCCTGAAGATCATGAAAAAATTATTGATGAATTAGAAGCTTCTAAAAATCCTAGTGCTTGTGCTATTGCCCAATCCATGAAAAAGAATACACCAAAAAATTAAATAATGTTCTTTAAAATTTTTCTTCTAATTATGAGTATGCTCTTAGCAAAAACTACATATTCTCAAGCTAAACCTATCAATACAGACACAATTTCTGGTTTGTATTTGACTAAAAGTTATAATGGGTTTACTGGCGATAATTACGAAACTCTTATTCTTAAAGATACCCCTTCCATATATTTATCGGATATAAAAGAAGTTTCTCAAAATTTTAATTACTTAGGTAAGCCTGCTGTTCAGATCGTATTAACCACTTTGGGAAGCAAAAAACTAAAAGCAATAACCACCGAATTTACGGGCGAACCTTTGGTCATTTATTTTGGAACTAAAATAGTCTTAGCCCCTACAATGATGAACCCGATTACAGGCGGGCAATTAGAAATCTCAAGCAATCTTACGCTAAAAGAAACTGATGGAATGGTCCGTTGGTTAAGGTCAAGAATTGGTAATTAAACATATCACATACCTAAACGTATTTCTTTTCATTGAAATTTCAGTTTTAAAGTTACAATTCAGAAATCGATTTCTACAGTTGAGTTTTTAAAATTTATGTACCGCTATAGTAATTTTCATATTTGAATTATTAATAACGAATACCGTTTAGTACCGGTATTAAAAACCAAATTCAAATGAAAAATTTAGTAGTTACTTCTATCCTAATTTTATGTGCATTTTTTGCTAAAGCTCAAGACACACAAAGCTATACACTAGTGGTGTCTATTGGTCATATCAACAACAACAATGGCAAAGTATTACTTTCTTTACACACTGCAGATACATTTATGAAAGGCCCAGGTATACAAAATGTAGATAGAGAAATAGTAAACGGGAAAATAAATGTAAGCTTTGAAAATATAAAACCGGGAACCTATGCTATTATGGCCTTACATGATGAAAACGACAACAAGCGTATGGATTATGAAACAAACGGAATGCCAAAAGAAAACTACGGCATGTCTGGAAATGAAATGTCTTATGGACCACCGAGTTTTGAGGATGCAAAATTTAGGGTAACAGACAAAAATTTAGACTTCAATATTCGATTTTGATCCAAAAAAAAGCCTCTTAACATTAAATGTTAAGAGGCTTTTTTATAAGGAAATAAACTATTATACTTCTTCAGTTAACCAAGCTTTCATCATCCAAACTGTTTTCTCTTGTTCGGCAATAAAATCACTCATCATAGAATTAGTTCCTTCATCATTAGCATCATCAGATGTATTTAAAATTTTTCGTTCTATCACAAGAAGTTTACTTAAAGAATCTATAATTAAATGTATCGCTGCATCATCTTTATTGATGTTTTTACCAACCTTAATTGATGTGTTTGCAATATAATCTTCAAAAGTATGCAACGGATGACCGCCTAGGGTTAATATTCTTTCTGCAATCAAGTCTACTTTTTCATTTGCATCTGTGTACAATTCTTCAAATTTAACATGCAAATCGAAAAAACGCTTTCCTTTAATATTCCAGTGTATACCTCTTAAATTTTGATAGTAAGTTTGAAAATTTGCTAATAAAGTATTTAGGTCGCTACTTAATTGTGCAGATTTTTCTTGATCTAATCCTATGCTATTTAGTTTCATAATATGTGCTTTTAATTTCATAACAAAATTACAAAACATATACCTCCAAAGTCTATTAGATTCATTGATAGTTTTTATATTTTTATAGCCTAAAACAATACAGATGACTATAACGCAATTGCAATATGTTTTGGCTGTTGCCGAATACCAAAATTTCACCTTAGCTGCTGAAAAAAGTTTTGTAACTCAGCCTACTTTAAGTATGCAAGTTCAGAAATTAGAAGACGAATTAGATGTTTTAATTTTTGATCGTGGCAAGAAGCCAATTGCGGTTACCGAAGTGGGAAAAAAAATTGTAGCGCAGGCAAAGAATATTGTCAATGAAGCCAATAGAATAAAAGATATAGTTGACCAAGAAAAAGGGTTTATCGGAGGCGAATTTACCCTAGGAATTATACCTACGGTAATGCCAACACTATTACCAATGTTTTTAAATACGTTTATAAAAAAATATCCAAAAGTAAATTTGATCATTAAAGAGCAAAATACAGAGGATATGATCAGGAATATTCAAGATGGTCATTTAGATGCAGGAATTGCTGTTACACCATTAGAAATTGAATTTATTAAAGAACGTCCTTTATATTATGAACCATTTGTTGGCTATGTTCCAAAGAATCATCGCCTTAATGGTATAAGCAAACTTAAGACCGAAGATTTAGATATTAATGACATACTTCTTTTAAGAGATGGCCATTGTTTTAGAGATGGCGTGATAAACCTTTGTAAAGCTTCAAAAGATGCGCATGGTGAAACTTTTCAGCTACAAAGCGGGAGTTTTGAGACTTTAGTAAATTTGGTAAATGAAGGTATGGGTATGACCTTACTTCCGTTTTTAAATACATTAACCTTAGATGAAAAGAAAAAGGAAAATTTAAAATATTTTGAAAGTCCGTCACCTGCAAGAGAAGTAAGTTTAATATATCATAAAAGTGAATTAAAAATACAAATAACAGAAGCACTAAGAGAAGTAATTTCTAGTATTGTTAGAGGAGCAATAGCCTTTCAAGATGTAAAAATCATTAGTCCGCTTAATAAAAAATAAATATTCCTGTAAGAACAATAAAAAAGCCACTTAAAAAGTGGCTTTTTGTTTTATGTCAAATAAATTAAGCTCTGTTGTAATTCTGGCTTATCATATATAAATTGTTCTAACCAGAGTTTTAGTTCTACTACTTCTTCAGGCAATAAATTTGAAAATGCCTTTTTTACTTCTTTACAAAATAACTTTGTATCAAAACTAACTTTATTCAGTACCATTTTAGTGTACTCAAGCATTGATTTAGCCATATTAAAAATGTGTATTAGTTGATTTCACTAAGATAAACATAAAAAGGCTATGCCTATTGCATTGAAGTAGTTAAAAAATAGATAAATTGTTGTTAATATCCGCAAAAAGCCTAAATTCAATCCTTAAGAATCCCCATTAAAGAATGCGAAGAATATTTATATTATCATTGATTACCAGCTTATTATACAGTTGTGCAACGACCAAAATTAAAAAAATTCGTAAAGAGACCGCACAAATGTTAACAGAGTCTTTATTCGACAATCAGTTTCTAGGCGTGTTCATATATGACCCCTTAAACAACGATACTATCCTAAAATATAATAGCGAAAAGTATTTTACACCTGCTAGTACTACCAAAATAGCAACCTTGTATACTGTATTAAAAACGCTTCCTAAAAAAATTCCTGCGTTAAAATATTATACCACTGCAGATACTATTTATATTGAAGGTACTGGAGATCCTAGTTTTTTACACCCGTACTTTAAAGACAGCACTGCTCTTTCTTTTTTAAAAAAGTACAAAAACATTAAACTCTATTTAAATAATTTTGATTCAAACGCTTATGGACCTGGATGGGCTTGGGAAGATTATGATGCTTATTTTCAACCAGAACGTTCTCCTTTTCCTATATATGGTAATGTGGTGTCTGTTTATAAAAATGATTCTCTAACTGTAACTCCATCATTCTTTAAAAAAGAGGTAAAGGTACTAATGGCACCAAAGGCTCGGGAGCACTATGAAAATACTTTTTATTATAATCCTGATAAAAATGATACGCTAGAAACTCCTTTCATAGTAGATTCTACATTGGTTAGAACACTTTTAGAAAAAGCATTGAATAAGAAAATTAATCTTGTAAATACGTTTCCTAAAGTTGAAAAGCAAACAGTATATAGTATCCCTACAGATTCCGTTTTAAAAAGAATGATGGCCGTAAGTGATAATTTTCTAGCAGAACAACTCCTTATTTTAGTTAGCACTACCCTGTCTGACACTTTAAGTGTTACCAAAGCGCAGCAATATATTTTAAAAAACAATCTTGCTGATTTAAAACAACCACCAAGATGGGTAGATGGTTCTGGGCTTTCTAGGTATAATTTATTTACACCAGAAGCTATGGTACATATTCTAAAAAAAATATATGATGAGGAACCGCGTGAACGCCTATTTAATTTATTTCCAATAGTTGAAACCTTAAGAGCCCCCACGGATTCATATGGAGCAACTAATGCTCCCTTTATTTATGCAAAATCTGGATCTTTAGGGAACGTATATTGCTTGAGTGGTTATTTACTAACCAAATCTGGCAAAACCATACTATTTAGTTTTATGAATAATCACTATAAACAACCCACAGCCGAAATTAAGAAACAAATGCAGCTCATTTTTGAAAATTTAAGAGACAAGTACTAAGCGCTACAAGTTACCAGATAGATGCTGTATTTTTAAATGTTGTAATAACATAATGGACTTACCATCTACAATTTCTCCTGTAGCAATCATATCATAAGCAGAAGAAAAAGGAAATTCTAACACTTCAATATTTTCGGTTTCATCTGCTGCACCACCTCCTTCATTTACTCTCATGGCATCTTCTACAAATCCTATAAAAAAATGAACTTTCTGCATGACGGTTCCCGGAACCATAAAACTTTCAAAGACTTTTTTTACCTCCGTAATTTTATAACCTGTTTCTTCTAAGACTTCTTTTCTAATACAATCTTCAGGAGTATCTCCATCTAGAAGGCCAGCACAAACCTCAACTAACATCCCTTTAGCCACTCCGTTTTGGTATGCAGGCATTCGAAACTGTTGGGTTAAAATTACAGATGCTCTTTCTTTATGAATTAAAAGAATGGCTGCAGCATCTCCGCAATCATAAACTTCACGCTCTTGTTTTTCCCAAGCACCATCTTCTCTATGATACTCAAAAAAATATTTATCTAACCTGTACCAGTTATCTGATAACAGTTTTTTGGTTATATTTTTTACCGTTCCGTTTTTCAAACTATATTTTTATAAAATTAATTAGCACCTTCTAATAGATTTTTAAATGCCTTAAAGAATATGCTCCTCGTCTTTAGGATTACCTCATCTAAGGATTAACTATAAAACATAATCTGGCAAATCTACTAAAAGGCAAGGACTATATCTATAGGGCTCCAACACCATGCGGCCTTGTGTAAAAATAAAACTTTAGCGCCAAATATAGCATCAAATTTTAATATCATAATCCATCCTTAGGAAACCTACTAGTTAGGCGACTATCGCCTTCTTAAAATCTATCTGTACAAACATCAGTTCACTTCCAAGTATTTTGGATGCTATTTCATGTGCATTTTTTGGTTGATGATCATTAGCACCTAATTTTATGTAGATGTTACCGTGAACTTTATTTTTTTCTTGATTAGTTGCGCAAGCTCATTAGACTTTTGAGTACCAATCATTATCTTTTTTCCATTCTTTAAATGAATAGCTAAACCTTGATCCCCTTTTATGTTATATACCGTTCCATACGTTAAACTTAAACGCACTCCATAGCCTACAAACCCATACCTTACAATTTCGGCAGAAGTGATATCTGACCAATTCCATTTTTTAGAGAAAAGTGGAAAAAATGAAATTTTTATATACTCTGGGCTTACTGTAGTTTTTAATTTTAAAAGAATAAAAAGCATCAAAACTACTAGCATAATTACCAAGGAAATCCAAAAATCATTTGACGGGGTTAAACTAAAAGAAAAATTATCATTAACCTGATTAGACTGTTCAAGAATAGGCTTTACCAAGGTATAACCTAAAATTACAATAGGTGAGAGCAATAATAACCACAACCACCATTGGGTGAATTTTTGCTCTTCATAAAATAGAGGGCTCTCTTTCATAGTTAACTATTAAAATTAAAATCCCTCAAAAATAAAAAACAGAAACTACAATGCAGTGATTTCTGTTTTTTAGTGTAAACTAATTGTAGCATTATAGAAGACAATACCCTAATAAGGACTTTTGACTTTTGCTTTCTTATTTAAATTATATTTCAATCCAAAATTATAATAAAAACCATTCTGCATGTCAAAATCATAAATTTCATCCGTATCATAATCCTGAACCTCCATTGTATTAAATGCAGAATACCCCGCTTTAGCATTCAACTCAAAATCTTTAAGAAATGTTATGTTATACCCTAAACCACCTACCAAATAGGTGTTCTTTAAAGTGCCAACATAATCTGTTTTATAAACTTCTAGGTCATCATTAATATTCCCTGCAAAACCATCTAAGGTCGTAAATGCTTCAAAATTGTGATTTTCATGTAACGTCCATTTTAATCTAGCATCAGGAAAACCAATTTTATAAGCCCATTTTTCATTTAAACGTTTGGTATAAGCAACTATAGGAATTGGAAAATTTAAGCCATTTTGAGCATCATACTCCACCCCAAAGGTCCACATAGACTGTTTTTCTTGGTTTAATTTATCAAATAGTAAAGTTCCATTTATAAAGACATCTCTACCATCAATCTCTTGAATATCAAAATTTGAAGATATCTGCGGGGCTAATTTCAAAGAAAAGCCCCATCCGTTTTCAAGAATTCTATCGTACAAAAGACCTAAACTAAACGTTTGAAAGTTATCTATTTGATAGGTTTCAAAAGGTACATCTTTATCAACATAGCCAATATTTAAATTTTGATATGCTCCAAATAAACTAATTGTTTCTTTGCCCGTAATAGTTTTTATAGGAATATCAAACCCAACTTCGTTTTTTTAATAGTTCCTACATCTGTATTAGGTAAAATTTCAGAATTAATATAAACACTTCCTGTTTCTTGAGCGAAGCCTATACCTAATGTACTAAGCATAAAGATAATCACCAATTTTTGCATTTTCATTTCCATTTAAAAAGTTATAAATTAAAACTTAGCTCCTATACAATAGCAACTATTCTAATTTGAAACGAAATTGATGAAAATGTAAAAAATCAGCAAAGCAAATAGACAGAGAACGGGTTTAGCTATACCAACCCACAATATTTGTCTATGGAATGAAAAATTAAGGTAAATTTTATTTTTTCCTTAACTTTATAGTCCATTCAAAATTAAAGGTAGAAACCACTACTCCATCTGTATTTACTCCTACGGACTTCATCCAAATGGTTTGGCCTTCTCCTGTAGCAACCGTTTTATTGATACCCTCTTGAATGAGATGACCATCTTCGCAAGTAAATGTAATTTTTCCTGTAGCTTTTTTTGTAAAGCTTGCATTATTATTGGCTACTAACATAGAAATTTTTTGTCCGCTCTCCTTAATTTGATCAATCATCATAGCGCCTGTAGACAATTCTGCAGCCATACCTTGAACCGCCCAGAACATAGATTTAAAAGGATTTTGGTTTACCCACCTGTGCGTAACCGTTACTACTGCCTTTTTTTGATCTATATGACGTAAACGTACGCCACACCACCAAGCCGAAGGCAACTTAAAAAATGTGAACGAATTAAACTTACTTGCGGAAACTCCCATAATTACTCTAAATTTTTTATAAAAGTATTGAAAAATAACGAGCTTACAATTGTTAATAAAAAGTTAATTTACAGTACTATGTGTTGCATAGTACCTTTTTAAAGATATATATTTGCATAAGAAATTACTAAGCCATGACAGATACCTTATCAAAACACGAAAAAAACCTTTCTGCACTTTTGCATGCATCGACGTTTTCTAAGTTTTTTATTCCTTTTGGAAACTTCATTTTGCCCTTGATTCTATGGGTCGCAAATAAGAATGACTATAAGTATGTGGACTACAATGGAAAACAGGCTTTAAATTTTCAATTAAGCTTGTTGCTTTATTCCATAATTATAGGCATTATAAGTGTTCCTTTTTTTATTGGTTTATTTCCTAACCTATTAGATTTTGGTAATTTTTCTTTTGGTAATCTAAATCATTTCAATACCATGAATTTCCATTTTGATAGTAATGACTTTAGATTTGGTAGTTGGCTAATCCCTTTTGGTATAACAGGCTTATTAAGCGGAGTTTTATTTGTATTGAATATTGTATATACCATTTTAGCCGTTATAAAAACAAATGAAGGTCAACCGTTTTCATACCCATTAACTATTAAGTTTATAAAGTAAAAGAGGTCTTAATCACACCTTTTCAGTATAGGAGTTTATTCATTAATCGCAATCAAAAATCAATCAGGATGTTTATTCATCAATCCAAAAACGAACCGTTAATCTATGCAAGGAGTTAGTTCTAAGAAAACAGAAAGAATTTCGAAGCTGAAAAAGCTGCATATAAAGCAAAACGAAATTATGAATGTAGAAAATACAAAGGCACAAATGCGTAAAGGTGTACTGGAATACTGCATCCTCTCTATCTTAAACGGAGAAGATAAATATGCATCAGAAATCCTTGAAACATTAAAAAATGCCAAAATGCTTGTCGTTGAGGGTACTATTTATCCTTTATTAACCCGACTAAAAAATGCAGGCCTATTAAATTACCGCTGGGAAGAGTCTACTTCTGGCCCCCCAAGAAAATACTATACATTAACTGAAACAGGTAAGCTATTTCTAAAAGAACTAGATACTACTTGGGATGAATTACGAAGTGCTACTAACCTAGTGACCAACAACAAAAATAACTAACGATGAACAAGACTGTAAATATAAACCTCGCTAACATACTTTTTCATATTGATGAAAATGCCTATAACAAAATGCGACACTATCTTGAATCTGTAAAAAGATCGTTTGCAAATACCTCTGGAAGCGATGAGATTTTAGCAGATATTGAAGCTAGAATTGCAGAACTTTTTCATGAAAAATTGGCTAATGAACGTCAAGTAATTACCACCAAAGAAGTAGATGAAGTTATCGCTATCATGGGGCAACCAGAAGACTATATGGTTGATGAAGATATTTTTGACGATGAGCCCGTAAAGGCTTCTAAAGAACCAAAAAGAGTTAAAAAATTATACCGTGATATTGAAGCTAAGTATGTTGCTGGTGTTTCTGCAGGCATAGGCCATTATATTGGCTTAGACCCTATTTGGGTGCGTATTCTTTGGGTTGTTTTCACTGTTGGGTCTGGAGGAAGTTTTGCTTTTATTTATGGCTTACTATGGATTTTGATTCCTGAAGCCAAAACAACCGCTCAAAAATTAGACATGCGTGGTGAAGATGTAAACATTAGCAATATTGAACGCAAAGTAAAAGAAGGTTTTGATGAAGTTGCAGACCGTGTAAAAAATGTTGACTATGAAAAAGTAGGAAATAAAGTTAAAAGTAGCGGCAAAACTTTTTTTGACACCCTCGGAGAAATCATTATGTTTTTCTTCAAAATCATAGGTAAATTTGTCGGTATCTTATTAATACTTACAGGAGGGGCAGGATTAATTGCTATGTTAGTTGGTTTCTTTACATTGGGTGTTTTTGATACGATACACCTAGGCCCTTTAAACTTATATGAATTGGTAGATGCAACAGACACTCCTTTTTGGATTGTAGCCATATTTGCTTTTCTATTGGTGGCTATTCCGCTATTTTTTCTAATGTATCTTGGTTTAAAAATTCTTATCACTAATTTAAAATCTATTGGAGCTGTTGCTAAATTTACCTTATTAGGTTTATGGTTAATTTCACTTATTGCAATTATGATTCTTGCCGGTAAACAAGCTGCATCTAGAGCTTTTTGGGATAGTGCAATAACAGACAATGAATACTACTTAAACAACCCAAATGACACTTTAAATATTGCTTTTGTCTCTAATGATTTGCATTGGAATAGAAGAACGTTAAACATTGGCGATATGGTCGTTAGTTATGATGATAACGGAAAAGAAATTTTATCCTCAAAAGACGTCGAATTCAACTTCAGGACTTCTAAAGATTCTCTTATTCATATAGAAATTCAGAAAAATGCTAATGGAAAGTCATTCCCAAATGCTAGGGAAACTGCAGAAAAAATAAATTATGACTATACTCTAGAAGGAAATACGTTAGAACTAAATGAATTCTTAACCACGAGAAGAGAAAACAAATTTAAAAATCAGGAAGTCCGAGTATTTGTCTACTTACCAAAAGGGATGGCTCTAAAATTTTTAAACAATACAGATAATTGTTGGAGAATTAACACCAAAAATGATTCGGACATTAACGACTGTGATGTCTATGACTATAAATGGATCATGGGAAATAATGGAACGCTAAAGTGCTTAGACTGTCCTAATAAAGAAATAGCTATCTCTGAAGATAATAACCACGTAAAAATAAATGCCAATGGTATAGATATCAACATCAATGAAAATGGTGAAAAGGGAAAAATTAAAATAGATGAAGACGGAATTGACATTGATGTTAACGATAACGGGGAATCATTCATTTTGAAAATAGATGAAAATGGAATCCACGTTGATGCTGACCAAAATTAAAAATTTATTATGGTCGTAAACACTAAACCACTAGTGATACCTATTACCTCCAATACATTACAATTCATCAATCAAAAACAACAGTTGAGTTTTATAAGTTATAAAACAACCTAAATAAATAACAACTTTACATCAATCATAAAAACAACAATCATGACAACTTTAGTAAGAATTGCAATCACACTAGCCCTAAGCGTTTTTTTAACTTCCTGTGGAATGGATATAAAAATAGGTGAGTTTGGATCTGGTGTGAAAGGAAACGGAATAGTAACCAAAGATAGTAGACCTGTGAACGAAGATTTTACAGTAATTTCTGCCTCAGAAGGACTAGAAGTAATTGTAACCCAAGCAGCTATATTTGAAATTACAGTAGAAGCAGATGAGAACATTATAGCTCTTATCGGAACAGATATAAACAATAATGTTCTTAAAATACATGCCATTGAAAACATAGGTAATGCCACAAAAAAAGTTTATGTATCCTTGCCTAATATATCAGAAATAAAAAGCGCTAGTGGTGCAAATTTAACTGCAAAAAACACTATAAAATCAGAACGACTAACAATAGATTCTAGTAGTGGTTCTCTAGTAAATTTAAAAGTAGTTACTGATAATTTAGATATTGATGCAAGCAGTGGTGCCAATATTAAAATAATAGGAGAAACAGGAAATGCAACTATTGATGCCAGCAGCGGATCAAATGTTAGTGCTAATGAGTTAGCTACAAAATTTTGTAATGCAGAAGCAAGTAGTGGCGCTAATGTTGCTATTAATGTCTCTGAAACGCTACATGCAGATGCAAGTAGTGGTGGGAATATATCCTATTCTGGAAAGGCCCAAGTAGATACTAAAAAGAATGTTTCTGGCAGTGTTACATTTAACAACTAACCGATAAACACAACTACACGAAAAGCCATTGAAATTTCAATGGCTTTTCGTTTTTTTATATTTTGTCTTTGCTTATTTTCGTACAAAGAATTATACGATGCAGCTAGATTTAAAAAAATACATATTACCTTTAAAACACACATTTAGTATCTCTAGAGAGTCTCACGATTTTCAAAATACATTAATTGCAAGCCTCAGTTTAAATGGCCAAACAGGATACGGAGAAGCAACCTCAAATCCATACTATAAAATTTCTGTAGAAAGTATGATGGCGGAGATAAATGCCATACGAACAGCAATACAGGC
Source organism: Cellulophaga algicola DSM 14237 (assembly GCF_000186265.1). Lineage (NCBI taxonomy): Bacteria > Pseudomonadati > Bacteroidota > Flavobacteriia > Flavobacteriales > Flavobacteriaceae > Paracellulophaga > Paracellulophaga algicola. The sequence goes on along the minus strand of NC_014934.1, from coordinate 3,128,758 downwards.
GTATACATTTACAACGCCAGAAATATTTCATACATTTTTAACCCATAAAGGTCTTTCTAATTTTGCTATTTGTGCTTTAGATTTAGCTGCTCATGACCTCTTTGGCAAGTTAAAAGGGAAGCCATTGTATGAAATCTGGAATACAAACCTAGACCACTACCCTACTACAAATTACACCATTGGTATTGCTAGTATTGAAAAAATGGTAGCCAAAATGCAAGAAACTCCTTGGCCTATTTATAAGATAAAGTTAGGTACCGATAATGATGTTAATATCGTTAAAGAATTACGAAAACATACCGATGCTATTTTCAGGATTGATGCTAATTGCGCTTGGACAGCCGAAGAAACTATTTTCAATGCTCCACTTTTAAAAGATTTAGGGGTAGAATTTTTAGAGCAACCCCTAAAGGCTGATGATTGGGATGGTATGGAAAAAGTAATGCACCATAGTGTTCTTCCTATTATTGCCGATGAAAGCTGTATTTTAGAAAGCGATGTAGAGAAATGTGGTTTGCACTTTAGCGGCATCAATATTAAATTAACAAAATGTGGTGGACTAACCCCTGCCTTGCGTATGATAAAAGAAGGAAAAGACTTAGGTTTAAAAGTAATGGTGGGTTGTATGACCGAGTCTTCTGTAGGCATCTCTGCAATTGCCCAATTATTACCGCAATTAGACTATGTGGATATGGACGGTTCTATGTTATTAAAAGAAGATATTGCAGATGGTATCATCATTAGTAAAGATGCCAGCTTAATATACCCTAAACTTGGTGGTAGTGGTATAACACTTAGATAATGATAAAATACATTGATTCATTTCCAGGAAAAGACCTTCAGGTAGGCAGCACCAATTATCTTTATTTTGGGGGTACTGCTTATTTAGGCTTGCAGACGGATGTTGAATTTCAAAATTTATATATTGATAATATCCGAAAATACGGTACTAATTATGGTGCCTCTAGAAAATCTAATATTCGGATTAACATCTATGACCAAGTAGAGGGCTATCTTGCCAAATTAGTAGGTAGTGAAGCTTGTTTAAGCTTATCCTCCGGGTACTTGGCTGGTCAATTTATAGGTCAGTTTTTGAATAAAAAGGAATTTAAATTCTTTTATACGCCCAATACACATTCTGCTCTATATGTTACTAATCATGAAGAGAACAAACCTACCTCATATGTTACTTTTTCATCTTTAAATATTGCTATTCGCGATCATTTGGAAAAAAATAAAACAAATACACCTGTAGTTTTTCTTGATTCCATAGATTTTTCGGGTGCTAATTTCCCTGATTATAAAGGACTGCAAGCACTACCTTTAGAAGATGTAATCCTCGTTGTAGATGATTCTCATGGCATAGGAATTACAGGTAAGAATGGTGGTGGTGTTTTTAGAATTATAGAAAACTTGAATCCTAAGGAGCTAATTGTTTGTTGCTCTCTAGGCAAAGGTTTTGGTGTACAAGGCGGTGCTATTTTTGCGAGTTCTAATCGAATTAAAGAACTTACCAACACCATTTTTTTCGGAGGAGCAAGTCCCGCTTCGCCAGCAAACCTTGCAAGTATTTATCAAAGTGAAGCTTTATTGAATGTAAAACGTGTACTACTTTATCAAAATGTTGAATATTTCAGAGAGAATATTGATAGAGTATCGAAGTTTAAATTTATGCTTGGTCATCCTGCATTTACTTTTTCGGACGAAAAGTTGACAGCTTACTTAGAAGAACACCATATTCTAGTAACCAGTTTTAGGTACCCCAATGAAAATGCTAATCTCATGAGTAGAATTATAATCAGTGCTGCTCATACCAAAGAGGATATTAATACACTTTGTGAGGTTATTAATTTATACTTTAAATAATAGAAAAATTTAAAGCTAGATGATAAATTATCATTTAGCTTTAAATTTAAAAATAAATTATTTAATTATAACATTAAATCTAAGCATCAGTAATTTTATGTTTTTGTTAAATTAATTATCCCACCAAACAGGAGTTATTGGAGTTTTCTGATTTGCTAAAACATTAGCTTCATTTCTAGAAACCTCAACGGTTGGGTATTCTGCTCTCCTAAACCATTCCCCACTATATTCATTAGAATCAGCCGAATCCTCCAATCTAATTTGAAGTCCTTTAAAGACATTCTCTGAAAAATCATATCTCCTAAAATCCACAAACGTTTCTGGATTTAAAAAATTATGAATGTATTTTTCTTTTAAAATATGGTTTAACATTAAGCCTGTCTCTTCAACTGCTATTGACGCATCTAATAAGTAGTCTAACGCGTCAACACCATACATATCCATACTTGCCTGAATACCTTCCATATAAGCCGTATAAGCCCGTAAATTTGAGCCTACGCTAGTGGTCGTACCTCCATTAGCGAGGAATTCAGCTTCTGCCTTTATAAACATAGCCTCGGCATAACTAATTAACATTAATGGAGAATCTACACTAGTATAATATCCATCAGTTTTAAAACTTGTATTAGCATCTGAACCATCTGGAGACACCCCTAGGCCGCCACTTACGAAACCTTTGTATTCAACATCCTCATTAGATCTTTCTGCAAATAATGGCAATCTAGGATCTATGACAACAGTGCTTCCTTGAAAAGGATAATACGTGCCATTCATTGAACTTACTAATTGACTTGCAATGTCATTACTGAAATTACCCGTTGATCTCGCCAGAACCTCTACAGAATACCAAGGATTTATATTTTTATCATCATAAAACATTAGAAAATCATCATCCGTTGAAGTATAACCGTTTGAAATTGTTGCGATAACATCATTAGCGGACATAGTACCTTTATTTACCAAGTGTAGTTGGTAACGTGCTTTTATAGTATAAGCTGTTCGTAGCCATTTATCTGAATTTCCGCCATAAATGAGATCTGAACTTCCTAAAGCAAAACCAGAATTATCCGTAGTTTCTAAAGCAGAAATTGCACCATCTAATAAAATAAATATTTGAGTATATATCTCTTCTTGCGTATCAAATATTGGAAAACTATTATTAGGCCCGTCAGTTGCATCTGAATAAGGGATATTGTCCCAAGTATCTGTAGCAATACCAATATTAATGGCCGTTAATATATCTGTAATTGCTCCAATATGTATTGCATTACTTTCTATGGCTTTTTCTTTGATTACCTTTAAATTTGGTAAGATATAAAGATATACCTGTTCCCAGAGTCCACTTGCCATTGTTTGCCCTGCTGCTCCTCCTCCAGTGCTAACAAAATTCTGGACGTAATTACCAAAAGATAACTCCGCAGAACGTTGGGCTTCCATTGTACTATGAATTACTGGTGCAATTAAATCTTGCATACGTAACTCCTCTAGCGTTGCAGTATTTGATGGAGTATTTACTTCAAAATACTCTTCACTACAGGCTACAAAAAGAGCTGTAAATGCGACTAATAATACTATTTTAGTTATTATATTTTTCATACTTATATTTTTAGAATCCTATGTTTACACCTAATGAATAGCTTTCAGATATTGGAACACTTAAGCCTGTAAAACCATATACATTACTACCTGCGCTGTATTGATTTCCTTCCGGATCAAAACCATCGAAGGGTGTCCATATTAAAATGTTGTTGGCACTAGCAGTTATACTTACTTTAGATAAATTTAATGTACTTATAAACTTACTTTGAATTTCGTATGAAAGACTTACATTACGAAGTTTTACCCATGAAGCATCTTGAATCAAAACTTCTGAGGCTCTGTTGTATTGAGTTGAACTTCTATAATAATTTTGATCTATTAACCCTTCTGATGTATTGGCAACATAACCTCCACTACCGTCATCCATAACACCATCAAGTACTACCAATTCATCTCGAAATAAGGTACTCAAGCTATTTCCATTCCTTATAGAATTTCTTAAACCAGAATCATACAAATCGCCTCCTTTTTTATATTCAAATAGAAAATTAAATCCTATTCCTTTCCATTTAAAATCACTCCCTATAGATGATACAAAGTCAGGAAAAGCATTGCCCACTTTTACACGCTCATCAAAATTTATCACAGGTAAACCATCTGAAGCAATATATCTCTCACCATCAATATAGGTCCATTTATAACCATATAACGACCCCATCTTATCTCCTGCACGTATTTCAGAAGTTACACCAGGAGTTCCTGAATCTGCAAAAATTATAGACTCTATGTCTTCTGGGATTTCTAAAACTTTTCCTTCACTTGTTGACCAATTTAAAATTAAGTCCCATTTAAGATCTTTTTTCTGAATAATACTTGCACTTACTAATAATTCATGACCAAAAACTTCAAAATCACCAGCATTTCTAGTTATTCCTGATAACCCTGAGGAATACCCTGTACCTACTGTAAAAATCTGATCTTTAACTCTAGTTTTATAATAAGCATAATCTAATCTAATACGATCTTTTGCAAACCTTAAATCTGCGCCAAACTCAGTAGACTGATTTCTTTCAGGAACTATTTCTAAATCTCCTAATTGTGTACTTCTCCTATACCCTCCAGAACCTCCAAAAGGGAAATCACCATCGACAATAAAATATTGCCCTACATCACCAAAACCAGGTCCTTTACCTACCTCAGCCCAAGAAGCTCTTAATTTACCGAAAGTAAATACATTATTATCACCAAATACATCAGAAATATCATAGGCCAAACTAGCAGAAGGGTAAAAGAACGATCTGTTTTCTTTTGGCAAAGTAGACAGCCAATCATTTCTGCCTGTTAAGGTTAAAAATAATTTATCGTCATAGCCAAATTTTAATTCACCAAAAACACCCATGTTTCGTAACTGAGTAACTGAATTATTTATAAAAAAATTAGTTGTATTCCCAATTTCATTAATACCTGGCACATTTAAACCTTCGCCTCTAGCCTCTGCATAATCTCTTTTAGAATCAGAGACTTGATGACCCAATGTAAGGTCAGTAGTAAATTTATCAGACCAATCTTTATTAAAGGCTATTAAAAAATTAGATTCTAGTGCCGTAAAATTTATATTTTGATTTAGTATAAAGCCACCAACTTGAGAGCCCCCATCTAAGTCGGCACCTACAAAACGATTACGTTTATCTGAATAATTATCAACTTGAGCTGCATATGTAATGGTTACCCAATCTTTAAGCGCCCAATTAAAGGTAGCATTACCTACCCAACGATTTACATCGTCAATTAAGCTACTTGTTTCCATTAAATATCTTGGGTTATCAATAATTCCGAAAGAATAGTCGCGTTCAGAGCCATCCGGATTCCTATAATCATTAATAGGAAATGTACTTGAATAAAACGATAATGCACTCATTACCGATTTATCACCTCCATTTGCTCTTTTTCCGCCAGAATTGGTATACGATATAGATGTATTTATATTAAAATTATCTGTTACTTTATATCCTGAATTTAGCCTGAAATTAGTTTTTTCATAATTAGTATTCGGTAATACCCCTTCTTCACTATTATTACCTAATGAAAAAAAGTAGTCTAATTTTTCATCAGCTCCGCTAATACTTAAATTGACTTGAGAATTAAATCCTGTTCTGAAAAGATCATAAGGGCTATAAAATTGATCTCCAGTCAAATCTACAATGGTACCATCACTCAAGGTTGCAGAATCTGCTGAATATTCTGGACCCCAGTTATAAAAAGAAGTAGCATTCTCAACTCTATTAAATCCTGTTTCTGAAGAAGGATCATAAAGAGTTCTTGGTAAACCATTAAAACCTTCTCTGTATGTTGTTTGCAAAGATGGCGTTTTATTTACATTTCTAAAGGTTGTAGAAGCAGTTAACGAAACTTTCGCTTTGCCCTTCTTTCCTTTTTTTGTTGTAATTATTATAGCCCCGTTCGATGCTCTGACTCCATATAAAGCTGTTGCTGCAGCTCCTTTTAAAACATTGAAGCTTTCAATATCTTCAGGGTTAATATCCCCTGCCCTATTAGAAAAAGCAAATTGTTCTGAACTACTCGCTGAATTTGAACCAGCGCTTGGCCTAACTTCCCCAGAAAAAGTATCATTATTTAATGCAATACCATCAACAATAATTAATGGTTGATTACTTCTATTAGGGTTCACCGATGTCACTCCTCTAATTAAAATATCAACTCCACCTCCTGAAGTACCTGAAGTTCTATTAATTTGTACACCCGCAACCCTACCTTGCAAACTTTCGATAGCATTGGACTGCCCTGCTAAATTTAAATTCTCAGTTTTAACTTGGGTTACGGAATACCCTAGTGATTTTTGCTTCTTTTCTACCCCAAAAGCAGTTACGACAACTTCATCCAAAGCACTTGCATCTTCTATCAAAACAATATTCATTTGTTTATCTGAGGATACAGATACTTCTTTTGTTTTCATTCCTAAGTAAGAAAATCTTAGGATGTCTCCTTCCATAGATTCAATGGTAAAATTTCCATCAAAATCAGATGTTGTTCCATTACTAGTACCCAAGACTAACACAGTTACCCCTGGCAAGGGCTCTCCGTTCTCATCCTTTAAGGTACCTGCAACATTTTGCGCAAAACCACTAAAATTGTAAATGATTGCTGCAAGTAAAAAAAATGCTTTTTTCATATTTGGTTCGTTTGATTTGTGAATACTAAATTGGACAAAAAAATAATACAATCAAATAACTACTGAAACAAATATGATATATCTAAAATATTGAATTAAAAAAACAATTAACTAATAATTAAATAACTATAAATAGGAATTACTCAACAGGCATGGCAGTTAATTTAAATAATGAATAAATATTAGTAATTTTCTTACATATTAATAAAAAATACCGTAACTTATTGGTATCTAACAATTTAAAAATACATGATCATGAAAAAATTAATCGGATTGATTTTCTTGATGTTATTTTTAGTTTCTTCAACTAATGTTACACCTCTTAAATCTTTGAAAAACCCTTCCTTAGAAGGTACTTGGGAGCTCGTTAACCGTTTTAATTATGACGGTATGAATGTAACTGACACACTTTCCAATATTAATGGTTATCGTCAGGTAAAAATTTACAGTAAAGGAAAAGTGATGTGGACGCGGTATTCGCCAGATGATCCATCAGAATGGTTTGGATATGGCTCGTATTCAAATTCAGAAAATAACTTGGAAGAACAACTAGAGTTTGGTTCTGAAATGATGATGAAAATTCAAGATACCGTTCAAGTATTTAAATTTGAGTTGCAATTAGATAAAGATTCCTTTAAACAAATTACCGTAGATGATGAAGGCAATAAAATTTCTTCAGAAAACTATAAAAGAATAGACTGATATAATTTTTAAACTTAACCTTTTTAAAAAATGTGGGTTATATTGAAAAAAAAGAGCCGCTAAAAAGGAGGCTACTGAAAAAGTTTCTTTTTTTTAGTAATGGATAAAAAAAAGCGATCAAACAAAATTTGTTTCTGTTTGATCGCTTTTTTTATTTACATTTTCATTACTGGGGCTTTGGACTGTTTTTACAACTTTATCATGTACAGTCTTGTATTATGTCTTTTTTTTTCGATTTTCTTGTTTACATTCCTAATTTGAGTATTCTTTTCAAGTTTACGGTAAATATTGCGATTGCACCTTGCATTTGCATCTTCTCAATACCATATGCAGTAGCCCGTCCATATCCATGTACATTTTTTAGTTCACCGTTCTTAGCTTCTATTTTATATCTATGTTTTGCTTTGTCTTTGTAATAATCGGTTTCTTGAAAGATTATTTGTTCTTGGTGAAGATTTGACTTTATGGAGACCGAATAGCTTTTGGTTTTTGCCCCGGGTTTATAACATCCGTCTTTTAAAGGACAGGTCTTACATTTTTCAACATCAAAATAAAAGGTGAGTACTTGGTTTTCACCAACATTTTTTCTTCCTTGTTTTGCTTTTCGTATCGCCATATGACCCGCTGGGCACACAAACATATCAGCGTCCTTATTATAATCAAACTTGTCCTGGTCTTTTCTAAACCCCTGTGTAATCGAAGGATTTAACTTGGCTACTACATTTATACCCTGTAGTGAAGTTAATTTAAGGTTTTCTTTTCCTGAGTAAGCTCCATCACCAATAATGGTATCTACCTTAATTCCATTTTCTTGACTGATTTTTAAGAGTTCGGGTAATTCTGGGCCATCTCCTTTTTCTCCCGAAGTAACGACCGCTGCCGTAATTATACGTTCCTCGGTCATTGCAATATGGGTCTTGTAACCAAAGAAGGAACTATCGGCCGATTTGTGTCCCGTCCTAGCATCTTTATCTGTTGAAACAATATAATTGTCTTGAGTATCCGCGACCGTTTCCTTTAATAGGTTCAGTTTCTCCTTGACCGCAGGTATTAGACCCAATGTTGGGTCGGACCCGATTACTTTTTCAAGTTCTTTACAATACGTGATTTCATTTTGTAGATCGTCATCCTCATTTTTCTTGGGCATACGTTCTTTCCAATCTTGATCCACGGCATAAATTGCCCTGCGAAGTATTCTTGAGCGTTCTTTTAAAACTTGGACAGCGGAAAATGGATTTGATTTTGATAAGGTGTGCGTAGCATCAACGATAATCGATTTTGAACGAACAATTCCTTTTTCAATAGCAATAGCAACTGTTTTGCCTATCAAAAGATTCAATAGATCGGTATCCTTTAAACGTAACTTCCTGAATTTTGTCAATGAACTAGGGTTGATCACATCTTCTTCGGGAGTCATTTCAAGGAAGTATTTAAAAGACATATCAAATCTGGAACGATCAACAACATCAACGTCCGAAACAGTATAGATTGTTTTCAATAATAAATACTTGAACATACGAACCGGACTCTCTGCATTACGTCCATTGTTCGAACAATATTTACTTGCCAGTTCATCGTAAATAAAAGAAAAATCAATTAATTCATTGATTTTTCTTAGGAGATTGTCCTTAGGAACTATTAAGTCATATAGATCGGAATACGCACTCAATTGAATTTTTTGTTGCTGTAATAACATATTTAAATAACTGATAATCAGCTAATAAAAATACGAAAAAAGGAGTAAAAACACAATAGCTTTTACTCCTCGCATGATATATTTTTTTAGCCCAACCTAGGCTAAAGGACTTTTTCAGTAGCCTCCTAAAAAGCGGCTCTTTTTTAATTAAGCCATTGAGGCTGGAGTTTCTATTGCCGCCAAATAACGTTCGGCATCTAAAGCAGACATACAGCCTGTTCCTGCTGCAGTAATCGCTTGTCTGTATTCTTTATCTTGAGAATCTCCACAGGCAAACACTCCTGGAAGGTTTGTTTTAGTAGATTTTCCTTTTGTGATTAAGTAACCAGTTTCATCCATATCTAACTGACCTTTAAAAATATCAGTATTTGGTTTATGACCAATAGCGATGAATAATCCTGTAATGTCAATTTCCGATTTTTCACCAGTAACATTATTTACCATTCTTAAGCCTTCTACTACTTGTCCTCCTAATACTTCATCAACTTCAGTATTATATAAAACGGTAATATTTTTTATATTATGAACTCTGTGTTGCATTGCTTTAGAAGCTCTCATTTCGTCCTTACGAACTAACATGGTAACGCTTTTACAAATGTTTGCTAAATAAGATGCTTCCTCTGCAGCTGTATCTCCTGCTCCAACAATAGCAACATCTTGGTTTTTATAGAAAAATCCGTCACAAACAGCACAAGCAGAAACGCCACCGCCTCTTAATTTTTGCTCACTTGGAATATTTAGATATTTAGCTGTTGCACCCGTTGAAATAATTACAGTTTCTGCTTCAATCTGAATAGAATCATCAACCGTTGCTTTATGAATACCGCCTATTTCAGTGCTTAATTCTACTGCAGTGATCATTCCTATTCTAACCTCAGTACCAAAGCGCTCTGCTTGCGTTTGCAATTGCATCATCATCGTTGGACCATCAATACCTTCTGGATAACCAGGAAAATTATCAACTTCTGTTGTTGTCGTTAATTGTCCGCCTGGTTCCATTCCTGTATAAACAACTGGCTTTAAATCTGCTCTTGCAGCATATATAGCAGCAGTATATCCTGCAGGTCCTGAACCAATAATTAAAGTTTTAATTCTTTCAATTTTATCTGACATAATCTAGTACTTCATTTTTGTTACTTCAAAAGTAGGTTTTTTGTCAAAAAACTTACAATAAAAGTTATCAAAAGTTGTTATAGTTAGATAGTAGCATCCTGTACCCTTCTTTTTTCTAGGAATAATATTAATTTTTAACGAGCATCTTTGGAGTAGCCACTGTTCTAAAACCAACATGTTCTGCACCAGAATCAGGACTTGAACCCATTCTTGATGAAATTCTATAACTTGCGCAATAACTTGCACTACATAAAAATGATCCCCCTTTAATTACTTTTTCTATGGCATATGGATTATTTGGGTTGTATGTTTTAGTAGGGCCCTGAGGATTCTTGGCTAATACCATATCATTCGCTACTTCTTTAAAATAGTTTGTACTATACCAATCTGTTGTCCATTCCCAAACATTTCCTGCCATATCATACAGTCCAAAATCGTTCGCAGGATAAGACATTACTGATGCTCTACGCTCAAAACCGTCTAATTTTGAGTTATTAACTGGGAATTCTCCTTCCCAAGTGTTTGCCATTGTTGCTAATTTATCTACATCGTCACCCCAAAAATATATAGTTTCTGCATGGTTTCCCCGTGCTGCTCGCTCCCATTCTGCTTCTGTCGGTAATCTTCTTCCTGCCCACGTACAGTACGCTAAAGCATCTTCATAAGAAACCTGCACTACGGGCTCATTATCTTTTCCTACAATAGAACTTTTTGGTCCATTTGGGTGTTTCCAATCTGCTCCAATTTTCCATTCCCACCATTGCGAAAAATCATATAAATTAGGAACTGATTTTTTTGTCTTTTTAAAAATTAAAGCTCCAGGCTTTAAAATAGAGTCGTGTGGTTTTGGTGTTCCTTCAGGAAGTTGTGTTTTCATTTCTTCCCAATCAATTTCTCGTTCAGCAACTGTAATATATCCCGTTTCTTTTACAAATTTTGCAAACTGAGCATTGGTAACTTCAGATATGTCCATAAAGAAACCATCTACCTGTACTTTATGGCTGGGCTTCTCATGATCCATTGCCATTTTATCCTGAGGTACAGCCCCTTGCTGAAAAGCACCCCCTGGAATCCAAACCATGCCTTCTGGAACAGTAGCATCTGCCGGTTTTTCAATCACTAATTTTACAAGTTCTTCTTTTTTTGGAGTTTTTAATGAAGTATGTTCTTCCTCATTTAGCTGTTCTTTTTTCGTTTGCTCTTTACACTGAATATTTAGAAAGAGTAAGGCTGCAAGTAGAGGTAATAAGAACTTCATTAGAATCTTTTTATTGGTTAAGTGTCAAAAATACAATTATACATGAATCGAATAAAACATTTAACTTTAATTTATTCCATTAAAATTCACTATTTTATTAAACTAATCCACATACAAATAGTATACTTTTACTCTGATTTAAATTTAATCAATCCATGAAAACTAAATCATTTTTTACCTTTCTCTTAGCAATATCTACCGCCTCTATTTGCGCTCAAGCACTGAGCAATGAAGCTATCACAACACAAATAAGCACTTACAAAAATGATATAAGAGGTCCTTATAAAGATATTCGTTGGTTCTGTACGGATGGAAGTATTCGCCAACCAAAAGATCCTTGTCCTGAAAATATTGGCCCTGGTGTGCAACATGCACGTTATAAAGATGCCGTCATTGCATTAGGTAAGAGCAATCATATTTATTTAGGTCAGATATTAGCCTACACTGAAGCTAAAGAGTTTTGGGATACCGAAAACAATCATTCACGATTGAAACAGTATCAATTGGACAAATATTTAAGAACTATTGACGAGGGTTGGATCTTACAAAAAGGCCAATTCTATAGAGGCTCCATACAGTCTGAAGACGAACAAGCCTGGGGTATAGAATTTTACAAATGGTTATTAGCCGATAAAGAACGTGTTGCCAAAAACTACTTCTTAATCCGTCAATCTCTAAAAGATATACCGCATGCTGGTGATGATAATACCTCACAATTAATGCGTAGCCAGTCTAAGGTAATTTCTGATGCCTTTGAACCTTTTATGGACCTCCGTGTAAAAATTCATAGTCAGCCCGAATATGTTGACATCCAAAAGGTAAAAGATTTCAAACAAAAAAATGCCGCAAAATTAACGACTAGCCTAAATAAACAGCTTGATGCTTTAGTAAGTACCATGCAAGAATTTTATAAACCTATTGATGCTACTGCATTTTTAGAAAATGCATCTCTTGTAAGAAAAACGAGTATTGGTGAAAAAATTGCAGCGTATGCAACTACTTCGGCAACAGATAGTCCAAAAAGTATTTTAATTAATTCGTCGGACTTACTATTAGAACTAAGAACTGCTATTTTAAACGAAACTAATCCAGAAATAAAATTACAACTGCTTGATATTTCTTTAAAAGTGGAAGATATTTTATTTAAAAATGCACCAAAGTGGGAGCCGACAACGATTAATACCTTATTAGAAAAAATTTGTTACTTAGGTATGGCTACTGCAGGAGCTGGTTATACTGAAACCTGGGAATGGGAACAACTAATGGGACCATTAAGCAAATACGAAGCTGAGAAAATGACATTAAATGAGCTTACTGCCGTTTTAGAGAATGCTCGTAGAGAAGTAGAATGGAGCGCAGCCATGGTAAAAGCTACGTATCAAGATATTGTTACCGAATACACTAGTTTTGAGCCTAAAGCATATGGTTTTATTGATGATAAAATCCGAGGTTCTATTGCTTTATATTTAGGAAAAGCGGTAGGTGATTTAGGCGATTTTATTGCCAAAGAATCTTCCCTTAGCAATAAGGTGCTAAACATACAAAACCAAAGTACGTTTCGCGGATTGAATCCTGGATATGCCTATGGAGAGTTAGTTGTTGTTGATGGTTCTCCTGACGAGATTGAAGTAGCTTCTGACAAAATATATATTTTTCAACGACCGCCTGCAGATTTAAAGCCCGTTGCAGGCATAGGTACAGTTGCAGAAGGGAATATGGTTTCTCATGTACAACTACTAGCAAGAAATCTAGGGATTCCAAATACGGCATTATCCGATGAAAATTTAAAAGACTTACTGGCCTATAATGGTCAAAAAGTATTCTTTGCTGTTTCTAATAAAGGAAATGTAATTTTAAAATTAGAAAAAGACATGTCTGCTGATGAGCTCGCTCTCTTTATGAAAAAAGAGCGCAAAGAAGAAAAAATTGCAGTTCCTGTAGCGAATATTCGTTTAGACGAAACCGCAATACTGAATATGCGAAATGTTGATGCGGAAGACTCAGGGAAACTTTGCGGACCAAAAGCTGCTAATTTAGGACAATTAAAAAAAATGTTCCCAGACAATGTTGTAGAAGGCTTAGTTATTCCTTTCGGAATTTTTAGAGAACACATGGATCAACCCATGCCTGGACAAGCCGTTTCCTATTGGAAATTTTTGAATAACATGTTTGCTGAAGCTGATAAAATGCGTGCAAATAATAGCATCGAAAAAGAGGTAGAAAACTATCAGCTTATTCAATTAGAAACCTTGAGAGCTGCCATAAAAATAATGCCCCTAAAGGATAGCTTTACATCCTCCTTAGAAAAAGAATTTGCAACAGTTTTTGGTAAAGATTTAGGGGCAGTTCCTGTATTCTTGCGTAGTGATACCAATATGGAAGATTTGAAAGATTTTACGGGAGCCGGACTTAATCTAACCATTTTTAATGCAGTAGCTAAAGAAAAAATTATTGCGGGTATCAAAGATGTATGGGCATCGCCTTATACAGAACGAAGCTTTAAATGGAGACAGAAATATTTATTAAATCCTGAAAATGTTTTTCCATCTATTTTGGTCATTCCGAGTGTAGATGTTGATTATTCTGGCGTTTTGATCACCAAAGGCTTAAGTTCTGGAAATGAAAAAGACTTAACTATTGCCTTTAGTCGGGGAGCTGGTGGTGCTGTTGATGGACAATCTGCAGAAACCTATTTAATAAAAAATTCTGGAGGTTATGAATTATTAGCTCCTGCTCGTGAAGCTTACCACAACACATTACCTGTCACTGGTGGAACTGGTAAGAAATTAGCAACTTTTGAAAAGTCGATTTTAAATGAGCAAAATATCGAAGAGATCCGAGCACTTTCTGAAACCATAAGAAAAAGAATGCCCTTAGAAACTAAATCAGATTATGAGGGTGCATATGATGTAGAATTGGGGTTTAAAGACCAGAAGTTATGGCTGTTTCAAATTAGACCTTTTGTAGAAAACAAAAAAGCATTGAGTTCTGCCTATTTAGAATCAATTACCCCAAAAATAAATACGAATAAAGAAATAGTCTTATTTACTAAATTATAACCATGAAAAAAATACTCATACTCGGAATACTAATTAGTTCTTGTTTTGCATTTACAGCCATTGTCTTTTATCCAATTGATGGGTATGAACAAACAGGAATTAGACGTTTGCTTCGATTAGAATTAATTAATAGTGGCGAATTGAAAGAGACCACACCTTTGCCTGAAGGAGCAAAAAAATCATGGAGTGCTATTCAATTAAATCTAAGGTCAAAAGCATCAGATAGTGTTGGTAGTTTTTTACAAGTAGATGAAGATTTTCAGAAAGAAATTGGAGGTTTGTTCAAGGGATTAGATAAAAGTTACTCTTTAGCCGTTTTAGATATTTCAGATTTAGATAGCATCCGTTTTGCGAAAAGAAATGAAACTGCAGGGTATCAACCCGGTAGCGTAGGTAAACTAGCGGTATTAAATGCTTTGTTCACACAATTGGCTAAGATTTACCCTGATTCATGGGAAAGTAGAACTGCATTATTAAAAAATAAAACCGTAAAAGCAGGAGTTTGGGGTTTAACTGATGAACACACCATCCCTATTTACAATGTAGAGAAGAAAACCTTGGTAAAGCGCCAAGTTATTGCTAGTGATGTTTTTTCGCTGTATGAGTGGACGGATCATATGCTTTCTGTAAGTAACAATGGTGCTGCAAGTATTGTTTGGCGAGAAGCTTTATTAATGGCAGCTTTTGGGAAGGAATATCCTGAATTAACAGAAGAAAAAGCACTAGCCTACTTTAAAACAACGCCTAAAAAAGAACTTACAGATTTAGCCAACGACGTGGTAAACCTGCCGCTTCGCGAATTAGGAATTACCCATGAAGAGTGGCGTTTAGGAAGCTTTTTTACCGGTGGTGCTAATACGTATGTTGGTGATAAAGGAGGTAGTACCGGAACTCCTATTGGACTTATGAAATTTTTGATACAACTAGAGCAAGGCAAAGTTGTAGATGAAAATAGTAGCTTAGAAATGAAGCGATTAATGTACATGACCGATCGTAGAATTAGATACGCTCAATCTCCAGCCTTAAAAGATGCTGCCGTTTATTTTAAATCTGGAAGCTTGTACAAATGCGACCGCTCTAATGGGCAAGTTTGTGGTAAATACATGGGGAATGTTTCAAATTTCATGAACTCTGTTATCATCGTTGAACACCCAGATAACTGTACATATATGGTGGTACTTATGACCAATGTATTGCGTAAAAACTCTGCCTCTGATCATATGTATCTAGCATCTGCCATAGATAAAGTCATTAGAAAGTAACGCGCTATTGTAGCCTCCAAAATCTTCTAAAGAGATCGTTTAAATACTTATCACTCCAAATTAGTGTGAGTAAACTATAGCAAGTATATCATAATTCATTGTTAATTAAGTAAAGTACAAAACATACTACCTAGTATTTTTTATACTTTTGCTAAATGGAGCAAAAGCAGAAATCCGAATTCACAAAACAATTGATTCTTAACGAGTCTTTTAAGCTATTTTATTCTAACGGATTTAAGAGCACTAGTATTGATAAGGTTATGCTCGCTACCAAACTTACGAAAGGCGCTTTTTATCATCATTATAAAAATAAAAAAGAATTAGGAATTGCTGTAATATCATCCAAAGTAAAACAAAGAGTTTATGACGGTATGATTGCTCCCTTATACCAACCTGGTAATGCAATTAAGATTTTAAAAAATACCTTTATCGAGCGTCTTAAATCATTTTCTATTCTTGAGAAGCAGCATGGTTGCCCCATGAATAATTTAATAAATGAAATAGGAGATAACGAAACTGTTTATCAAATTGCTTTAAAGAAAATTATTGAGGAGTGGCAAGCAGCTTTAATATTTTTAATAGATAGAGGTAAATCTGAAAATAGTATTAAGAAAAACATCGAAAGCAAAGCTGTTGCTGTGTATTTAATCAGTGCTTTTGAAGGTATTCGTGGCATTCGTAAATTATATACAGATGACGCCATCATAGATGAATACATTTCTGGTCTCTCTATATATTTACAAAACTTAGAAGCTTAATTTTTTTTTATAACAAAACATACTACTTAGTATGTTTTTAACATAACTATACCCATTATGAGTCATCAAAACGAACAAAGGAGAAATTTTGTAAAAAAGTCTGCCCTATTAGGTTTAGCAGGAATGGCTATGCCTCATTTAGGCTTTTCTGCTAACGAAGCACAATTAGAAAAAGAAAATATCTCCTACGTATTAGAACGTCCAAAAGTTATCTTCTTTGATGTAAACGAAACGCTATTAGACCTTAATGCCATGAGAGAAAGTGTAGGGAATGCATTGGGAAAAAGAAATGATTTATTGTCCTTATGGTTTACCACTATGTTACAATATTCATTAGTAGACACGGTAGCTAGACAATATCACGATTTTGGAATTGTAGGTGTTGCCACCTTACAAATGGTAGCTTCTAACAACAAAATTAAATTAACAAAAGAACAAGCTACAGAAGCTATTTTAAAGCCATTACGATCTTTACCTGCACACCCAGAGGTTAGATCCTCATTAGAGAATTTAAAAAAGGCAGGCTATAAAATTGTATCCTTTACAAACTCTTCTAACCTAGGGGTAAAAACGCAGTTTGAAAACTCGGGCTTAATAGATTTATTTGAAGAACGATTAAGTGTAGAGGATATTGGAAAATTTAAACCCCATTCGGATGCTTATGATTGGGCAGCAAGAAAAATGGGTGTACAACCAAAGGAATGTTTATTAGTAGCAGCACATGGCTGGGATATTGCTGGTGCACTTTGGGCTAATTGGAGAGCTGCTTTTATAAGTAGACCTGGTGCTCAATTATACCCCTTAGCTCCCACTCCTGAATTCAATGAATCTAATCTAAAATTGATTGCAGACAAATTAATCGCTTTAACATAAATTAGTATCACATGGTAGAACATAAAGTAATCATCGTAACAGGAGCATCAAGAGGAATTGGTAAAGAAACGGCCATACTATTGGCTAAAAACGGCGCAAAAATAGTTGTAAATCATTCCAACAGCGAAATAGAAGCCAATCAAACGGTAGAAACTATTATCGCAAACGGAGGAACAGCATTTGCGCATAAAGCAGATGTAAGTAACAAAACTCAAGTAACCGCATTATTTGACGCTACACTTGAAACTTACGGAAGAATTGATGTTTTAGTAAACAATGCAGGAATAATGGTTTCTAAACTATTAAAAGATAGTAGTGAAGACGATTTTGCAGCTCTTTTTAATGTGAATGTGAAAGGTGTTTTTAATACGTTACAAGAAGCTAGTAGCAAATTGGCAGATAATGGCAGTATAATTAATTTTTCATCTAGTACCGCTAAATTAATGTTCCCTACCTATTCCCTCTATTCCGCAACAAAAGCTGCTGTTGAACAGATGACGCGTGTATTTTCTAAAGAAATAGGCCGAGGAATTTCTGTAAATGCTATAGCTCCAGGAGCAACGGAAACAGATATGTTTTTAAATGGTAAATCTGAGGAAGTTTTAACTAAACTTAGAGGCATGAATGCTTTTAATAGATTAGCAAAACCAATAGATATCGCTAAGGTCGTTTTGTTTTTAGCAAGTGATGATTCTAAGTGGATCTCAGGACAAGTGATTGGTGCTAATGGTGCCTTAGTTTAAGCGTTTCGTGATATTAAAGCCCAAAAAGCACCCTATAGTTCATTCTTGACGTTCTCTAATTCATCAATTGCTTCTTGTGCAAAAGACCTAATTTTAAAGTTATCCTCTTCTAAGTATTTTTTAAGTAAAGGAAGATATTTCTTGTCTTGCTGTTTTCCCATCAAAAAGAAAACAGCAAGTTTTAGTTTTTGATCATTTGCTTCTAAAAGCAACTGAAAGCACTCTAACTCTGTGCCTATTTTTTGCTTAAATTGATGAATTACTTCTTCTGAAGTTACATCTACTGCACTACTCTCTATAATGGGCAGTAATTTTCGCTTTAATTCTCCTGAAAGTAAATTGTCTAAAAACTCAATAGCATTAGTTCTTGCTTCTTGCTTTTCACTTACCAAACCAGCATAAGCAATAGTAATATCATTCTGCTTATATTTTAAACCTAAGAGTTTAAAAATACGTTCTAAACCTGCATCTAACCTACGTTCTAACAATTCTAACAAACTAGCACGAGCATCTCTTTCTGCTTCTGAAATAATCTCTTTTGATTTTTTTCTATTTCGATATGAAACAATAATCTGGGTGTGCATCGCAGAAAGGGTATTATGATACAGTTTACATTCATCATAAATACTAGCTACAATTTTACTATTATTAAAATGAAGATTTGGGTAGTCTGTCTTTAAATCACTCAAGGCACGAATAGCAGCTAATCTGACAGCTAAATCCTTATCTTCTAATAACTGAAACAGACAGCGAACAGAATCTTGAGAATGAAACGCTTTAAAAACTAAGGGAATAAACCTTGCTATTTCAATAGATACGGTATGTGCTTTGATCATTTCTAACAGCGTATGTTGCACCTGTTGTCCGTAATTCTGAAGTGCCATAATCGTTGTATATCGCAAACTCTTACTAGGCAAAAAAGCTACAACCAAGGGAATAAATTCAGGACTCAATGTTTGTCCTGCTGCTATAATTGCTGTTTTCTGTACCGCTTCATTAGGGTACAAAAGATAGTCATGTATAAAATAATGAAACTCAGAAATATTAGCTGCGCCCACCGTTTTCAAAAGCAGTTGTAAACGCTCTAAATCATTTTCATTTTCTTTGACTACACTAATTTCTCTTTTTATTCTATCATGGAGTTTATAGTTGGTTCGTAAGGAGTAATTATCTCTAGACTCCCGAGCTAAACTTACTAATGCAGTTGTTGCTATTAATGGTTTCTTATCCTCTAAATAAACATCAAAGACAATGTTTTCATTCTTTTGGGCATGCAATAACAAATAGGCTAAAGTAGCTTCTACCAAATCTTCATCATCACTTTGCAATAGTGTGGGTATTTGCGCAATCATGCTATTACTATTCAAAAAGTAAAGACTTTGAATGGCTGCTGTTTTTACTTTTACAGATGGATGGTCTACAAGTAATTCTACCTCTTTGATAAAACGTTTATCATTAATTTCTTGTAATTTTTGTAACATAAATAAGATCTGACCTTCTGATCCCGATTTAAAAACAGATTTCATTCCTGCTACAACCGAAACATTTTTAGTATTCGTCGTATCTTTTAGTTTAATGTTCGCTAATTCTGCAAGGTTCTCCCTAAAAGTTTGAAAATATTCTTGCCGAACTTTATAAATAAAAAACATCCATACCCCTACAAGAAGTATAATAATTGAAGTGATATAATATACTGGTAATTCTAGTCCTTTAATAGCGAAAATTAAAATAAAACCCGCAATACCCGTTGCCACACTATCCACCACCACATCTATAAAAGATTTAGTTTTGTTTTTAAGATCAAAAGGTAATGGCAGTGATAATAGTTCCGTAGCACTTTTATGAATGGACTGTTTGAGCGTCCCATCTACGGCTTTAATAAAAATAATTACGGATAGTTCTGGGATCACAAAAAATAAAGCAGCACCAGCAAATATGCCTAATGGTAATAACATTAAAGAGAACCCCACACCCCACACCCCTACAACACGTTGTGTAAAAAACAACTGAATTAATAAAGACAATAAATTAAAGGTTGAAAACCAAAAAGCAAAAAAGGATGCCAATTCATCTGGATCTGGAATGCTTGCCGATGCAAAATCACTATACAGGTAATCTACTAGTTTTGCGACAATAACACTGACCCCAACAATACCGGCTAAATAAGTTAGATGCTTAGAATTTTTAATTAAAGTGATTGGTTTTACCTCTCGTACTCCTGTGCGCTTCTTTTGTTTAAAGGTATTTAATTTTATGACTCTTGCCTTCCATATTTTATTGAGTAATAGGATACAAATCCCCAAAAATAATGCGGCAATAAAAATGACATTTTCGTTTCCTATAAGAGGTGCTAATAAGGAGGTTAAATACCCTCCTAAAATTCCGCCTAAAATAGCTCCTGAACCTATAAAACCAAATAAGCGTTTTGCTTCTCTAGCGTTATATACCAAATTGGCCATGACCCAAAACTGAGAGGCAGAAAGTACTGCATGTATGGCTACCCAAACATAGAAAAAGTATAGTGCCCATTTATTTAATAAATGAAATCTCAGCAAAAGTGCTAACACTACAATTAGAATAATGGAAACAAATAAGGTAAACCTAATTATTTTTTTTAGGGAATAACGAGCCAAGGCCCGTGAATACGCATACGAGCTAATAATAGCAGTTGCTGCAACGAGAAGAAATGCCAACGGAAGGTTTTCAATACCCAGTTCTGATAAAAATAGAGCGTTTACTGTTGGCTTGATGATAAGCAAAGAGGCTATTACCAAAAAAATATACGCCAACATGTAAAAAGAAATCTTAAACTCTCCTTCTCTTATATCAAATGTTTTTTTTATTAGATTTAGGAACATGAAACGTTTTAAACAGTACTAGTTACTAACCAAAGATATTCTCTTTTTTAAAACTTTCTCTACAGGTTTCACTAAATCTCTAATAATCTGTTCGCCACTAGCATCATCAATCAATGCAACTAAAATATAACGACGATCAGGATCCTCTCCCCATACAAGTATAGAATCAGAATGGTAAGTGCGCCAAGAACCAGATTTTCTAAACAAACGTGCATGTGGAGCTATTCGATCTAGTGTGTTTACAAATTTATGATGCAAATCAGGATTTTCCATGATGGCTAACATTTGCTTAGAGCGTTTTTCATTTACTAATTTTCCGTTTGCTAACAAATAATAATAACGGCATACTTGAGTAACTGTAGCTGCGTGACTTAAATTTTTTAATGGTTCTCTATTCGTATCTCCCCCACTACCGTAACGTTTACCAACCCAAAGACCACCACCCTTATGCTCATCGTAAAAAGCATATTTAGGATCTGTCATGACATCTTCTATTTTCTTATACCCAACACGATCAATCATTCTAGTAGATGCTTGGTTGTTAGATTTGCTAATCATTAAACGCATATCATCTTTAACCTCTTTTGTCTCCTTTAATTGCCCTTTATCAATGGCATCCATAGCAGCTAATAATATGGCTATTTTAGGTAAACTTGCCGCATACATCATATGATTCCCATTGATTCTTGCAAACCTAGTATTATCTGGATCGCTTAAATCTACTACACCAACGGCCATTTTCTTTTCAAGAATTAATTTCTTCCATTTAGGATTCATTTTTAATTCTTTCTCTAAATTGGTTTGTAAAGATTTATTATATAAGCTTGGAAGGCTTTTTATTTCTGTATCTGGAATACGAATAGGCAGCTCGTCTTGCGCAAAAACGGAAGTGCAAATTAGTAGCAACAAAACTAGTATTAATGAATTCTTCTTCATAATTGAAATACAGATTTAAATCATGTCAAATGTATTTTTTTTATCCTTTAGTCAAGTGTTAAATTTTCAATAATTCAAAAAAAATAAATACCCATATAACACTATAGTTTACAACAAATTACAGCATTAAAAGTGTTAAAAAAACTATGCTTAGACAACCTAAAAAACTTAAAGTTACGTATTTTAAACTATTTAAATCAACTCCATTTCTGGAATAATTTAGTTTGCGTTAATTCTTTAAAAATTTAAAACTCTAATTTCATCAATAGTTCTAATTAAGACCGTAAATGTGATAGATAAAAAAGACCTTTTAATTGTTCTTTTTCAAGCCCTTTATCATTAAAAAAACTAAGCTTTTTTTAATGATTTTCGCGATATGTATTGGCACTGAAAAGCTGAATTTGGAATTTTTAAACGCAATAATTTAATTTGCTACAGCATATTTTTTTTAATGCGTAAGGCAATTTTCAAACAAGGCTACAAAAAAATTAGGATTTGAAAAAAAAGTCTGAAACACTTAAAGAAAGTATAGTAAAAACCAATCTTATAAAGAGAGCAACTACGAAACCTATTAAGCCTTAATAAAAATCTTATATTTGAGAAATAATAGTTCCCTTAATTAAAGCCGACATAATTTCAATTAGTATGAAAAAATACATATCACTTATTCTAGGAATTTTTGCATTTGTAATTGTCGTTTATAGTTTTTTTGGGAATATAACAGAAGGGTCACAAATATTGGGTTACCCTGTAGACATCTGGGTCTATAGACTTTTTTGGAGTGTTTTAACTATTGCACTACTATTCAGCTATAGAAAAGAATCCAAGAAGGATGTATAATTTATTTGAACTAACAAATAATCCAATTTACATTGTGCCTTCTTACCAGAGTAATTAAAATTTTAAGTTCTATTCTTTATCCTATTTCATGACAGCTCTTCTAATTATAATTTCAATTTCTTTACTTTTTTTATTTTTAGTCTGGTTTGCTTTAAAAAAATCTAATAAAGTAGCTAGCCCATTAGACATAATTATTGCTACCGTTTATGTGTTTACGCTTGTACTATTTATAATTGGTATGCTTATCCATAGTAATCCATACTACCAAGCTATTGATCCTGTTGATGGGGAGTGCTATAGCCCTTTTTCAGAACAACATATTTTAACCTTAATTTTTTATTTCATAGCTTTTAACACCGCATTATTTTTGGTTTGGAAAAGAAGTAAAAAACTCCCTCCCTTAACTTTAATTTTAGCTTTAATTTTTATAGCTATAGGAATTATTTTTAATCTTGCTATTTTGTACCAAACATTTACGCACAATACAGAAAGTATAAGTATATATGTGAGCGACACGGAACATATTCTGTTTTTATTTGCTCCTTTTGTGGCGTTAATTATAGGATGTTCCCTTATCTATAAAACAATTACAGAACAGGTAGATGAAACTTTAAAGAAAACCTATGCAAACCGTTACTTAAATAGTGTTCAAAGTTTTCTAGTAACAAGAAGTAGACATCCCTTATGGATTATAGTATTGTTATTTCCTGTGTTTTTTATATGTACGCTACTTCTAATTTTAGTGGGACAAGATCCAGACTCAATAGTTAAAGTATTTACAGAAACAACTACGTGGAAACTATCACAACAAATACACCCACCAATATTAGATCATAAAGGGCATTACCTATGTACCGTAGCAGCATCTGGACATCCGGAAATTGTAAAGCCATTGCGATTAGGACAGCGAAATGGCAGACCAATTATTGTAAACAGACAATTGCTTATTGCCAATGCTTTTGAAGAAATGATTCAAGACTTTTCACCGAGAGTCCACCATATTATTCGTAAAAATTACGATTTATATGGATACAACCTTTCAAAGAAAATTAATACGCCAAAACGGTCAAGCATCACATACCTAGCAATGAAACCTTTAGAATGGGTGTTTTTAATAAGCCTATATTTATTCTGCTCCAAACCAGAATTAAAAATTAATAAGCAATATGCTATGTCAGCATAAACAAGGGGCTAACTCATGGTAATTACCTTTTAGTCCAGCGTATAATCTAAAGTAAGCGTATATTTACTCTGAATAAAAATAATTCACCTTAAAACGGTAGCGATTAATTATAATAACTTACAAAATGAAATACCTACTATCCTTTATTTTAGCTTCAATTGCAATACTCTTACTTTCTTTTAATAGCTTTTCTGATGAAGAAAAAATTACTTGGAACAAAATTGATGAAGGGCTTTTTTACGCTGAATATGATGCCCCTAAAAAGGCTACTTATGGAGATAGCAAGATTACTATTTTAAAGATTTCTCCAAAATTATACAACCTTAATTTACTGAGCGCCAAAGAAAATGGAGCACGCGTTAAAACTGCAAAAAAATGGGCAGAAGATAAAAATCAAATTGCAGTTATAAATGCAGGCATGTATATGCAAGATTTTGCGACGAATGTCGGTTTCATGAAAAATTTCGATTTTGTAAATAATGGACGTTTAAATAAAGACAATACTATTGCTGCCTTCAACCGAAAGAACGACAGTGTTCCTGAATTTCAGATTATAGATAGAACATGCCAAAACTGGGATCAATTAAAAGATCAATACAACTCATTTACACAATCTATTCGTATGGTAGATTGCAATCAGAAAAACAAATGGGGACAACAAGCTAAAAAATGGAGCATGGTGGTTATCGGAAAAGATAAGGAAGGTAACGCCCTATTTATTTTTACTCGCTCTCCCTATTCCGTTCATGATTTTATTTCTATCCTCTTGAATTCTTCTCTGGACGTCTACAATTTGATGTATTTAGAAGGTGGTCCTGAAGCATCATTCTATATGGACCATAATGGCACTAAAGTTGAAAAAATGGGAAGCTATGAAACAGATTTCAACGAGAATGATGATAACACTAAATTTTGGTCTATCCCAAATGTCATTGGAATATCAAAAAAATAAAAATCCAACCTCAAAAACTCATATTTTATGAAACTTAAATTAGCATGTACACTCTTACTGTTTACAAGCCTTTTCACTTTTGCCCAGATTGATTATAAAGGGTTAATCAAAAATTTAGAGAACGTTACTGCAGAAACAGATTTAAAAGCTTTTTTTAAAGGCATTCCTAGTGGTGAAAATTACGCAGGAGATCTTCTGTTTGAAGATGAACGTTTTTTAATGTTTTATAAGGTCCCCATAGATAAAGTTTCATTTTCTAATGATTGGAACGGCTTAAGCATGGAATTAAAACCTTTTGATGAAAAAGAAGATTATGAAACCATTGTATCCAATTTAATTAAAAGCTATGGTGAACCAGAGATAGATGATGATGACGATACTAGTATATACTATGAATGGAACACAGAAACATTACACATATTATTAAGTATCCGTAAAGAAAAGGGGGAATTCAAAGCTTTTGATAATCTAGACCTAAAGTTCAAATAAAACCATTCAAATTTCAACCAATGAAAAAATTTATTAGTTCACTTATTTTACTTACGGGAATTTCCGTTACCTCCTGTGGGCAAGAAAAATATGACTTTGCAGAAATAACCCAGAAATCAGACATTAATACGTTCCTTAATAAAATACAGAAAGAGAATGAAGAGGTAAAGATTGACACCGTTTATAGTTTTAATGAACTCACTATTGAAGGGATGCACTACGCTGGAACTCCCATTATGAAGGCCTTAGTGACCGATAACTATATGATTCTGACAACAGATACTATTAATTATTCAGGTAGAAAAATATTAGAAACCGTGGAAGCCAAATATGGACTAAGCCCAATTTCTGATGGATACTCTAACGATATAGAATTTGATTGGAAACAAGAAACCCAAGACATTAAATTAGTCGTAAAATTAAAAAACGGGAAACATTTGGCAGCCATGGGAGACAAGGATAATGCCGAATTAACAATAAGCTATAAAACCCTTTATAACTTGCCAATAGCAAACCTTCATAAAGAAATAAAAACGTATCCTAATGCGCCAAAATATATACTAAAAATTAAGGAGCAAGATTGTGATTATGACATCATAGTGAATGGTATAAAAATACCCAATGCAATTCTATATAGCGAAATATTTTTAAACGAATATATTACTAATGAAAAATCTAGCTTAGAATTTATCATAAAGCCAAATACCCAAAACGAAAATAGTTCTCAAGGACGTTTTAATGATGATGCTCACTTCTCAGCGGTATTATATGATTTTGATACCGAAGAAATTTATGCGGAAATAAATAACTTAAAGCTATCAGGAACAACACCAGTTAATTTTAGTAACACGTATGATTTAGTTCTCCCCTTTTATCCAAAAGCTTGGACAGATGGTGTTGACTTACGTAAAGATAAAAATTTAGTGTCTAAAATTAATGCCCTCTATACTAAAATTGGAAAGGCAGTATTAGCAAATAATGAACAAGCTATTAATGACCTCTTTTACGAGTCTGACCTAGAATCACAACAAATAGCCTTTGATACTGATTTTGAAACTGCAAGAGAAAACTGGGAAGAATATGTATCATGGTCCTACAACAGCTATAAATATACCATAGCTAAGGATATTGAAATTCAATTTTATGACGGTGGTAAGTTAGTATACGTATACCCTGAAGATAAAGAGGCCATGCTTATATTAACTGGAAAAAAATACAGTAAAAAATTAAACTATTTCTTATACCAACCCAAGGGAACTAGCGAACTTAAAGTAATAAGACAATGAATAAAGTATTATTTATAACGCTATTTTTGATTATAGCTGGCTGCAGTAATGTACAAACGCAGACAAAAAATAATGAAGATTTAGACGAGTTTATTTCCGCACTGGATGATAAATCTTTGGATGAAATAAAAGAAGAAATGAATATCAACATTAAACAATTTGAAGCTTTTTTAAATTTCTTTGATGGTTCTTTTTCTAATAGCATCAAAAGCATCAAAAAAGAGGATGAAAAATATGGAGAAGAATTTAAGATCGATACTACTGGTATTCATAACGCCTTGAATCAATTTAATAGTGTCGTATTTGATCAATATTTTGAATCTTATGAAAGTCATCTTAAATTTTCATTTACAAATACGGATCAAAGAAGACCTTTAGAATTAGGGCAAGGTATCAGTCAAACTTTTAGCCCTACCAAAATCTACTATCACTCTGGCGAAATTAAAACAGATAGCGTTGAAAATTATATGGTAGATTTTAGTTTTGATAGAGAAGGTTGGGGTACCGCTAAACCTATAGATAGCATTGATATTTCTTACGAGTTAGCTTATATAAAAGATTATGATAGTGTAGAAGTATCCAATAAAAATAATAAAACTAATTATAAAGGAGGTGAGATTAAATTAGTAAAAACGGATAATAACTACGCTTACATTACCCTCTCAGATACCATAGCATCACCATTTGTAGTTCAAGGATATAATAAGGAAGGTAAACTTATAGATAGAAGTGGTTCTTCTAGCAATACTATAGCTCCCGGAGATTCTGAAGGTATATTTAGCGAAATGTTAAAGTATTTGAAAATAGTACAAGAAAAACTGAATGATGGAGATTTTAAAAGTACCGCAGATTTTCAAAAATACTTACGCAAACACTTAAACAATATTGATTACTTTAATGATAAGGACGGACTCTTCCATCGAGAATATTATTTCTATGGACACGTAGATGCCATAAAACTATTATTTAGTAAGGATACAGAAAACGAGAAAGTAAAATTTACAGCACACAATACTCACCCTTTTAATGCTATAGATGAATTATTTAATATGAGTACTGATGATTCGCTTATATTTTTAAATGCAAACGGAGCGCATCAAATAAAGATAAAAAATGACAACATAAGTCTTGTAAACATTAGTGGCGATTATTATGAGGATAATGAATATTATTACCATTTAAACAGAGTAAACAAAAGTTTAGACACCCTACTCGTCTATAATCTTGTAGCTTACAAAAATGGATTAGCAGGTATTCAACCAGAAGATGAAAACGATGCCATTGAACTATTTTTTTCTAACTATAAGCCTATAGGTCCAAAAAAGTATGATAAGCTAACTGAGGTAGGTGAAATACTTTTTGGTTTTAGAAATAATTCATACTTCATTATTGATATGATGGGTAATGAAACACCAGTCCCAAATGTTACTAGAGTTTATGATGGATTATCCGATAACAGAATTTTAGTAAGTAATGGTGATCTTATTGGGTTTATAGACCCGAAAGGGAAAAGCGTTATCCCTCCAAAATATGAAACTGCAGAACCGTTTGAAGATGGTATAACAGCCGCTCGCTTCAATGGAACATATAAACTTATAGACGTAAACGGAAAGGTTTTAGTAGACACTGAAGAATCTTACATGAATTTTTTAAGTAAAGATGATCAAGGTAGAAGAATTTATAAGTTTGATTATGGAAGTAAAACGTATAATTACAAAGGAGACCTTATCCCTAAACAGGACTAAAAGATTTTAAATTCTATTGCTATCTATACCGCTATGTTTTATTTTATATACTAAAAAATAAAACATAGCGGTCCTTCGGTGCTAAAAAATAAAGAATTACGATAAATACCAAAACTTAAGCATTTTACGTTATAAGTTTAACCAAATAAAATACCAACCAACATACCACTTATAATGAATCAAAATAAAAGACTTAAAATAGGCGAAGGTAAAATTAGCGGTTACATCTCGATATTTTTAGCTATAATCTGCTTTGGAACCACTATTTGTGCTTACTATCCTGAGTATTTAACTACAGCAGATTTTCGTGCGCTCTACAAGCCAGGCTATGTAAAGTGGGCTTTTTTAATAGTCCTTACCTTATCTTTTGCCTTTGCTTTAACCAGTTTTATTCTCAGCAAAAAAACAAAACTTGGTTTCTATGCGATTATCCTCATCGCTGCATCAATTTTTCTTGCTAATGGATTACCGGAATACCAAGAAATAGACTCCAAGCGTTTTACGATTGGCATGGATTGGCTCTTGCTAGATATTTTAATTTCTGCGGTTATATTCATTCCTATGGAATTATTTTTACCTAAACGGTTAACACAAACAAAATTTCATGAAGAATGGAGAACAGATTTAGTTTATTTTATTATTAGTCATTTACTAATTCAAGTTACGGGAGTATTAGTACAGTTACCCGCAGTATTGGCTTTTTCTAACATTGGGTTATCTGGTTTTCAAGAATGGATTCAAGGCATATGGTTTATACCTCAACTGTTATTAGCCTTACTGGTATCAGATTTATTTCAATATACAGGTCATTACTTTTTTCATAAAATCCCGTATTTATGGCGTTTTCATTCCGTACATCATTCTACCAAAGACATTGACTGGTTAGCAGGTTCTAGAACCCATTTTGTAGATTTAATAGTGGTGCGCGCAGTATCTTTCTTACCCTTATATGTATTTGGGTTTAGTCCGGCTGTCTTTACCACGTATATTGTAATTGTTTCTTTCCAGGCAGTTTTAGCACATTCTAACACCCGGATAAATTTTGGGTTGCTACGCTATGTTTTTGTAACTCCGCAATACCATCATTGGCATCATTCAGACGATCCAAAAGCCTATGATAAAAACTTCGCTATTCATTTTCCATTTATCGATATGCTCTTCGGAACCTATTATCCTATGGGAACAACCTGGCCAGAAAGTACAGGATTAGGTGATGTAAAATTCCCAAAAGGATTTGCGCGGCAATTTGTATTTCCGTTTACAAAAAACCCAGCTGAAAATAATGAGATTGAGAATCCTAGTGAGCGGTAATAGGGAGTAAACTCACCAAAATAATAGGTACAAAATCTTCGTATTCCTCTAATTTAAAATAGCTATTACCTTCAGTATGAAATTCAAACTTCTTATGCTATGCCTAATCGTTATATTTAGTAACGCTTGTTCAAAGAAGAAAAAACTTTCCATGCTCCTGAGATAGGATGGACTATTAATTTAATTGATGGCTGGAATATTAAAAGTGCCCGAAAAGTAAATCAAAACATTAGTGACGGTTTAGCACGTATTGAAGATTCTGGAGAGAACGTATATATCAGTGGAAAAGAATTAGGCCTCATTATGCTTCGTACAGATGAAATAACAAAATTTCAAGCCACCATCATCCCATTTATAGAAACCTATGAAAACGAATGGGATGTCAAGTACCCGCAGATAAAAGAGGTGATTTATGCTATTTTTTTGCCTCTCAAGGCGTACAAGTAGATGCTACTTCAAGCAAAGAAACCATAGCTGCTATAGTTTTTTGAAATTTTCAACATTAAACTGTCACAAGATGTCAGTACGCTAATGGAACAAAATAAGTATAGAACGTATATCAATGGCTATGATTTTATCATCAATACGAGTCACAATAGCCCCGAAGCTAGAAATGCTATGTTGGCTCCATAAACAGCGTCAAAATTTAATAAAAATTGATTTTCCTTTAAAACTTAACAAAAAGTTAAAGAATTACAATAAGAGCTATAAATTTTTTCTGTGTTGATTTGTTTTTTAGATTTGCGGCTAGCTATAGCTAAAAATGAAAAAAACAAATTATATTTCTAAAGCACTAACGGCAGTATTTCTACTGTTGTTTATGATGTTGCCTTTAGCTATTCAATTTGTACATTCTTTTGAAAACCACGAGCACACTACCTGTAAAGATCAGGATAACCAAAATACCCATATTCACCAGAAATCTCTTGATTGTCATATTTGCGACTTTCATTTCTTTTCATTCACCTATGATCTTTCATCTTATCCCGAGTTGGTAAAAACTACTTTTTCTTTAAAAGTAACCAATAGTTTTACAACTCAATTTATCAATTCTTTCAATAACAACAACACTTCTCTAAGGGGCCCTCCTAGTTTTCTTGCTTAATTAAAAAAACATTTTTTTTAAATTTAATCAAGAATATTTATGCGCATTTATGCACTGATGGTACTGCTATTGAGCAGTTTATCATCAATATCGCAAAATTGCAATAATACACTATCGGGTAAAATAACAGACTCACATGATGGTACCGCTCTAGTTGGAGCGCTTGTTATTATTGCAGGAACAGAACAAACAGCAATCACGGATAGCAATGGAAATTTTAACATCCAAAATCTTTGTGATCAAACGTATGCTATTCAAATTTCTCATCCCTACTGCTTAACCAGCGGTTATAAGGTAAAAGTACAAGGAAATACGAGTAAATATTTCCAGTTGGAACACCATTTAGAGGAATTAAATGAAATAGTTCTTAGAGGCCATAAGGAGAATACTAAAATAAATACAGTAGCTGAAAGCAAATTAGAACAAGAATCTATTGAACAATATAGCAATGGATCCTTAGGGGATGCGCTGAATAGTTTATCTGGCGTAAGCTCTCTAAATACAGGAAGTACTGTTGTCAAACCCATGATCAATGGTTTACACAGTAGCCGCGTAGTGCTGATCAACAATGGCGTGCGCATGGAAGATCAAGAGTGGGGTGTTGAACATGCACCCAACATTGATGTGAACACTGCAGATCGCATAACGCTAATTAAAGGTGCTGGAGCCATTCAATACGGTGGAGATGCTATAGCCGGAGTGATTATTACTGAGCCACAGGCCATTTTCATCAAAGATAGTTTGTATGGAAAAACCATAGTTGCAGCAAGTTCCAATGGCAGAGGCTCAACACTAACATCAAAACTAACAAAAAGCTCAAATAGCGGCTGGTTTGGTACCCTGCAAGGCACTAGAAAAAGATATGGAGATTTTGAAGCTCCTGATTATATACTAAGTAATACTGGCACCTCTGAAAATAGCGCGTCTCTACGTTTTGGACTTAATAAATTCAACTATGGAATAGAAGGGTATTACTCCTTCTACAAAAATAAAATAGGAATTTTATCTGCATCACACATTGGTGGCGCGGAAGATCAAGTTAGGGCAATAAATAGTAATACACCTTTAATTATTAATGATTTTACCTATGATATAGGTAATCCCAAACAAGATATCACCCATCAATTAGCTCGGTTAAAAGCTTTCAAAAAGTTCGCTGGTTTGGGTAAAGTAAGCTTACAATACGACTATCAGCAAAATCATAGGCTTGAATATGACATTCGTGTGGGTGATGATTCTGAAAAACCATCATTAGATCTGGTTTTAAAAACACATACCTTACTATTAGATATTGAAAGTAAATTATCTAATAATACCACATTAAAATCGGGTATTATGGCTAGGTATCAAGATAATTTTGCGGATCCATCTACGGGTGTTCGAAGGTTAATACCTGATTACGAAAAATATGACTTAGGAGTTTATGGCATCGGCACCTTTCAACTACAAGATAATTGGGTACTAGAAGCAGGGGCAAGATTTGATTATAGCTATATGGATGTATTCAAATTTTACAGAACCTCATTCTGGGAAGAAAGAAATTATGATGAACTTTTTCCTGAAATTGTCGTAGAAGAATTTGATAATCAAATTTTAACCAATCCTCAATACAATTTTTATAATGCATCAGGTACAATAGGTTCTACGTATTCTTTTAGCGACAAACTTAAATTATTTTTCAATTATTCATTGGCCTCTCGAGTACCAAACCCTTCTGAATTGTTTAGTGAAGGTTTGCACCACTCCGCTTCAAGAATTGAACTGGGAGATTTAAATTTTTCAAGTGAAATTGCCAACAAAGTTGCTTTAACCTTACAGAAAAATGGCGATGTTTTTAGTTTCACTATTCAACCATTTATAAATAACATCAATAATTTTATAGTAATAGAGCCTACTAAAGTAGAGCAGACGATAAGAGGAAATTTTCAGGTGTGGGAATACCGACAAACAAATGCACAATTATTGGGTGTTGATATTGATGCTACCTATGCATTCATCAAAAATTTTGAATTCAAACATCAATTTTCTTTAACAAAAGGCTATGATCGTAATAGTAACGGCGCTCTAATTAGTATGCCCCCAGTGAATACCACCAATGAAATTAAGTATCAGAATTTAAAAGAAAACAATTTGAAGCTAGCCCTACAAAGTGAATATGTTTTTCGCCAGAACGAGTATCCAAATAACAATTTTGAAGTGTACATTGCTCAATCAGAAACCTTTGAATTAGTAGATGTTAGCACACCACCTAATGCGTATCACCTATTAAATTTTAGGTCAAGTATCGATTTTCCAATTACTAAAAAATCTAACCTAACATTAGGCTTTAGCGTTACCAATCTTTTAAATACACGATACAGAAATTACCTAAACAGCTTGCGTTATTATGCTGATGATTTAGGGAGAAACCTTTTATTCAATCTTAAATTTAATTATTAATCTATTTAAAACAACAAGTACAATGAAAACAATCAAAACACTAAGTTTGGCAGTAGTAGCAGCATTATCTTTCGCATCATGTTCAGATGATGATGACAACACTCCAGAAATTGTAAACGAGGAAGAAGTAATTACGACTATGACGGTAACACTTACCCCTAATGATGGTAGTGAGGTCATCACTTTACAATCTAGGGATTTAGATGGTGATGGATCAGATGCTCCGGTAATTACTATTTCAGGAAACTTTGTTTCAGGAACAACCTACGATGGTGCTATCGTTTTGCTAAATGAAACAGAAAGCCCTGCTGAGGATATTACGGAAGAAGTAGAAGAAGAAAGTGATGAGCACCAATTTTTCTATACGATAAGTTCAGGACTTGACGCTACAACAGCGTACAGTAATAATGACAGCGATGGCAACCCATTAGGAACGGAATTTACATTAACAACAGGTGCAGCAAGTACAGGATCTATAACGTTTACATTACGTCATGAGCCTACAAAACCAAATGATGGTATTGAGAGTGCAGGAGGAGAAACCGATATTTTAGTATCTTTCGACGTCTCTGTAGAGTAATTATAATTTCTTAATTTTTAAAAAGCACTTTATAGGCCGCCTATAAAGTGCTTTTTTTTTGGTAACGTTCCATAAAAAGATAAATGTCTTTACTTACTATTGTCTATATTTAGTGTATTAAAATTTGGCAGCACTTTATAGTTCAATAATCTAGGTTTCTGTAGATTAGAGTCCCAGTATGTATTATTAAATTATTAAACACAAAATAAATATCTAAGATCCGATATCATGAACATTTAAAAAACAGAAAATTTCATGGACTATGCTAATAAAAGAAAATCTTTTTGGAAATTTCAATGGAAGGCATTGCAAGATGATATAATCAAATTTTACACCAAATGAAGTATATAATAAAGCTATTTTTTTGTTTTATGATTTCGATAGTGTCCTCTCAAAACAAGAGAATCTCTCCAGATATTAATGTTAGACCAACAAATTCTTATGATTTTAAAATAGTTCTTAAACAAGGTATTCCGCTATACCAATATGAAGTAAATTCTGCTTTAGAAGGTGATTATAACATTCTTATATTTTACAAAGACTCCTCTAAAAAAGATTCTATTATAAATGACAGTGATGGTCCAAGAATGACATTACAATATGATCTACCCTTTAGCAAATACAAAACTGATAAAAATATTGAAATAGGAATATTTAAAAATGGATTCAAGAATGGACTATGGGAAACTAAACAAAAAAATAGAATAGTTAAAAAAGAAAATTGGAGACATGGACTAATAACTGGCGATTATAGGGTATACAGTACTAAAAACGAAATACTCTATAGCACATCATTTGGGACATCCGGCAATGGCATTTTTAAAGACTACTATTATGAAATTGGCGAATTAAAAGAAGAAGGACGTTATAAAAAAGGTAAAAAAGAAGGAGAATGGTGTACTTACTTAAAAGATGGTACTTTAGATAAACAAATAAATTATACAGACGGAAATCCGGATACCAAATAATTAACTATTGAAATTCATAATAAAATAGCTACAATAGCTCTCAAAATTTGCTATTAAAAAAAAGTTAAATGCATTATATTGACAAGGCTAATTTGCTTTAGGTTCCCCTGCCAATTTGTATTAATAATTATTAAATATAAAAAATTTAACTAAGGCTCGGTATCCCAAAAAAAAACGAATAAATAAAAAATATTTTTGGAAGCTCAATGAAAAGCTCAAAAAAAATATAATCAAATTTTATATAAAATGAAAAATATTTGTTTTAGCATTCTAATATTTTGCACTAGTTTATTTGCAAGCGGTCAGGGAAGTATCCCCAATCTGCCTCCATTATTTTTGAATTCTTTATTTGTAGAAGTTAAAACAACTAATGGCATAATTATTTACAACTATAATTACAAAAATAAAAAAATAGAGAATAAGGAATACTCCATATATCTTATCATTGATGATAACGAAAATGAAGAAGTTACAGATATTCTTGAGGAGGAATCAGACTTTTCCTTTGGCAAAATGACAGGTTATATATCAACTGGCACCTTTCTCAATAATCGAAAAAATGGCATATGGAAAACAACTTATAATGACAAATTACTCAAACAAGAATGCTGGCAACACGGCTTAATTATAGATAAATATAGAGTATACAATACTAAAAACGAAATACTATATAGCACATCATTTGGGACCTCTGGTAATGGAATTTTTAAAGACTACTATTATGAAATTGGCAAATTAAAAGAAGAAGGACGTTATAAAAACGGTAAAAAAGAAGGAGAATGGTGTACCTACCTGCAAGATGGCACTTTAGATAAACAAATAAATTATACGGACGGTACTCCAGATTCCAATTAAACAACCATTAAATTTCATGACGAATAGTTTTACCATACTTCTCTGATTATCACTCTCAATAAAAAGTTAAATGCCCCTGCTTATTACCCTCCATATATAGTTTATCAATATATTTAATGTATCAAAAGTAGATAGCACATTACAAGCTTATAAAATAGAGAACCCACATGAAAGAAATTGTTTTAAATGACGGAAATAAAATACCTATTATAGGTTTTGGAACGTATAAAGCAACAGAACAAGAAGGTATTGAAGCTGTTAAATTTGCTTTAAAAAATGGCTATCGCTTGCTAGATACTGCTGCAAAATATAACAATGAAGAAGCCGTTGGTAAAGGCATCAAACTAAGTGGTGTTCCTAGAGAAGAAATTAAAGTTACTACAAAATTATGGAGAGAAAACCTTTCCTATGAAGAGGCTAAATCTGAATTTGAAACCTCTCTACAAAAACTACAATTAGAATACATAGACTTATACTTGATTCATTGGCCTGCAAATGCTAAAAATTATGATCATTGGCAGCATGCAAATGCGGAAGCATGGCGCGCTATGGAAGATTTGCAGACCGAAGGGAAAATAAAATCTATTGGTGTTAGTAATTTTTGGCCAGGACATTTAGAAGCGCTTTTTAAAACAGCACGAGTTTTACCCGCTATTAATCAGATAGAATTTCACCCTGGATATTGGCAACCAGCTGTTACGGCATATTGTAAAACTAAAAATATTACGGTACAATCTTGGTCGCCTCTTGGCAGAGGAGCCGTTTTAGAAAACGAAACATTAAAAAAAATTGCTCAAAATCATAAAACTACAGTTGCCAAAGTTTGTTTACGCTGGGTAACGCAGCATGAGGTTATTGTAATTCCAAAATCGACAACAAAAGAACGCATCAAAGAAAATATTGATATTTTCGATTTTAAATTAACACAAGAAGAAATTCAACAGATTAATGATATTCCAAAACTAGGGTATAGCGGAGAGCATCCTAATGTATGGCCAGATAGAGAAGAATAAATTCCTATTTTTAAAATACCCTACAAATCGCCTTTAAACCATTAGAATGAAATCTCGCAGAACTTTTTTCAGTAATATTATAGGTGTTTCAGTAGTGTCGCTCCTACCCTTTTCTATTTTCGCCAACGTAAAACAGCATAAAAAAACGATAGAAAGTATTAAACCTAAGCGTCTTAAAAAAGGGGATACCATTGGTTTAATTGCTCCGGGTTATGCGGTAAAGCCTGAGGTCTTAGAAAAAGCAAAAGAAACACTGATTAAAATGGGCTTTGTTCCATACCATACGGAGCGTATACTCTGGAACCACGGTTATTTTAGCAATACCGATACAGAACGCGCTGATGATGTTAACGAAATGTTTGCCAACCCTAATATAGACGGAATTTTATGTGCTCGAGGCGGATACGGTTGCACAAGAATTATGCATCTTCTGGAGTATGAGCTAATCAAAAACAACCCAAAAGTACTTGTGGGATTTAGTGATATTACCGCATTAGCCAATGGCATATATTCCGAGACCGGACTTATTACTTTTCATGGCCCAGTGGGGAGCACTTTAGACGATGACTATTCCATTCAACAATTAGAGAATGTAATCATCCATCCTGAAAACCAGCTCCTCATAAAAAATGCTGTTCTTAAAGACGAGGTACTTTTAAACAATCCGGAGTTTGATCGGTATACGATTACCACAGGAAAAGCTACGGGTAAATTGGTAGGAGGAAGTTTAACTCTCATCAATGCGTTGATTGGTACACCACATGAAATAGATTTTACCGATGCTATTGTTTTTATAGAAGATGTAGAAGAAGCTCCGTACCGAATAGATCGGATGCTTACCCAATTAATTGAAGGTGCTACGTTTAAAAATGCAGCCGCTATCATGATTGGTGTTTGCAATGGCTGTGATAAACCAGTTTCTTCCGGAGGCTTTACCCTTAAAGAAGTTATTTTAGACCGAATTAAACCTATGAATATTCCTGCGGCCTACGGTATGAGTTTTGGTCACGTGAAAAACAACATGACACTTCCTATTGGCATTAAGGCCACTTTTGATGCGGATAAAATGACGCTGAAACTACAGGAAAAATCCGTGCTGTAAATTTAAGAATAGGCTTTATCCCAATCTTTGAATACAACCTCATATCCTTGAGATTGAATCATTGCTTTTATTTCTGCAGTAGAACGCTCGTCAGAAATTTCAAACTGCTCTAAGGATTGTGGCGCTACACTATACCCTCCAGGATTGGTTTTAGATTCTGCACTGATAGACGTAATGCCTAAATGAATAATGTGATCTCTAAATTTTTCGCTTTCCCGGGTAGACATAGATAACTCCACATCTTCATCGAGCAAGCGATACGCACAAATTAATTGCACTAAATCTGAATCTGTCATTTCTACTTTAGGGGCTACATCACCTTCAAAAGGTCGTAATCGTGGAAAAGAAATAGAATATTTTGTTTTCCAATAGGTCTTTTGCAAATACCGTAAATGCAAAGCCGTATAAAAACTATCTACACGCCAATCTTCTAATCCAAATAAAGCACCAATACCTATTTTATGAATTCCTGCTTTTCCTAATCTATCTGGAGTATCTAAACGATATTGAAAATTTGACTTTTTCCCTTTCGGGTGATGTACTTTATAGGTGGCTTCATGATACGTTTCTTGATATACCAAAACAGCATATAGGCCTGCAGCTACTAAGGCTTCATATTCCTCTTGGTCTAACGGTTGCACCTCCATGCTTATATTGGAAAAATTATTTTTTATCAATTCGATAGCATGCTTTATATACGAAACTCCTACCGTTTTATTAGCCTCCCCAGTAACTAACAAAATATGATCATATCCTAAGCTTTTAATCTTGGCTACCTCTTTTAAAATCTCAGCATCCGTTAAGGTTTTTCTTGGAATTTTATTGGTCATGCTAAATCCGCAATAGGTACAAATATTCTGACATTCGTTTGATAAATACATGGGAATATACATTTGAATTGTATTTCCAAAGCGTTTTTTTGTAAGCTGATTGCTTCGCTGTGCCATTTGCTCCAAAAAAGGTTTTGCGGCGGGAGATATCAACGCTTTAAAATCTTCTAATGCTATCTTTTCTTTTTGAAGTACTTGCGCAACCTCAGCTGTGGTAACCTCATAGATTTCCTTTTCTAAGGTATTCCAATCGTATTGCTTAAATATAGTTTTGAAAGACATAGAATTATTTTTAAAGTTAGTTCAAGAATGATGTTAATGGACTACTCGCTTCAGCTTGTTCTTTGATA
Organism: Cellulophaga algicola DSM 14237; assembly: GCF_000186265.1. NCBI lineage: Bacteria > Pseudomonadati > Bacteroidota > Flavobacteriia > Flavobacteriales > Flavobacteriaceae > Paracellulophaga > Paracellulophaga algicola. Next base: position 3,089,857 of record NC_014934.1, on the reverse strand, counting down.
GGTGCAAGTTTTGCTAGGTAAGCCATTCTTCCTGCATCAACGGCTAGTTTAAAAGCATGCCCCATCATTACTGGGTTTTGAGAAACGGCTATCGCTGTATTTACCAAAACAGCATCGGCTCCCAGTTCCATGGCATATGCTGCGTGTGATGGCGCACCTATTCCTGCATCTACAATCACAGGAATATTACTTTGTTCTATAATGATTTTTAAAAAATCTTCTGTTTTTATTCCTTTATTGCTACCTATAGGAGCTCCAAGAGGCATTACACATTGCACCCCAACATCTTCTAAACGCTTGCACAAAACTGGGTCCGCATGTATATATGGCATAACAACAAAACCTAGTTTTACTAATTCTTCGGCTGCTTTTAAAGTTTCTATAGGGTCTGGTAATAAATAACGAGGGTCTGGATGAATTTCTAATTTTATCCAATTAGTGTTAAGCGCTTCTCTTGATAATTGTGCGGCAAAAACAGCTTCTTTTGCGGTACGGACTCCAGAAGTATTCGGCAATAAACTTATGTTATCATGGCTTAAATAACTTAGAAGATCATCAGATTCGCATTCTAAATCCACACGTTTTAAAGCAACCGTTATCAGCTCACTCTCGGAAGCTAAAATAGCTTCTTTCATTTTCTGAGAACTTGAAAACTTACCTGTACCTGTAAATAGTCTTGAGGTAAATTTTTTATCTGCTATATGAAGTAAATCAATCATATTTATACCGTTTGTTTTGGTTTCCACACCTGTTCTTCAATATCAGATTTTTCTAATATTTTTTTAAAAAGTGTAATTGTATTGAAGTCTTTTGTAATGGCTGTTGCCACTGCAACACCATAAACTCCTGTTTTTAAAATTTCAGGAACATCCGTAACCGTTATACCACCAACAGCTATTATTGGAATAGTTGTTTTTAGTTTTTCAAGTATAGCCGCATAGCCTTCAAGGCCAAGAATAGGACTCAGACTTTCTTTTGTTTTTGTAAAATGATAAGGCCCTACACCAATATAATCTACATTTTTTGCAATCAGCGCATTACAATCACTAATTGTATTTGCAGTGCCTCCAATAATTTGCCAGCTTTCTAAATACTTTCGTGCTATAGAAGGGCACGTATCTGTTCTTCCTAAATGAACACCATCTGCTTTTACCTCTTTTGCTATTCTATAATGATCATTAATTATTAATCGTGTTTGGTAATGATCTGTAATCTCTTTGGCTTCGCTCGCAAATTTTAAAACCTTCTTCGGGCTTAAATTTTTTAACCTTAATTGTACCAAAGTTGCTCCTGCAGTACAAGCACTTTTTATATTTTTTAAATGCTCTTGAGGGGTTTCTCCTTGAGAGATGTAGTGTAAATTAGGTAATTGCATTAGTGCTATATTTGTATTTATATATTAGTCCTTACTATTTATTTTTGCTATAATACGCTTGCATTGCTTTGAATTCTGCTACTGGCGACACGCTATTCCAAATTCCTCCTAAAACGCCCACACCTTTAAAACCTAATCGATGCATTTCTGCAATGTTGTCTTTAGTAACACCCCCCATACCTATGATTCTTTTTTCAATATGATTCACATCAAAACCTTTGCCTTCATATCCTTTTTTAGAGATTGAAGAAAACACAGGACTTAATAAGTGATAGTCAAACTCAAACTCACAAGCGTTTAACACTTCTGGATCATGAAAAGAAGAACTAATCGTTTTTCCGTACATATCTAAGGGCTTAAAATATTGCCCAGGATTATCTATATGGTCTATTCTTTTTTGTTCCTGAAAGTGAATCCCTTTTAAACTGAATTCATTAACTAATTCGTGATGAAAATGAACCACAATACGATTATGGTATTTTGATGCTATTTGATTTAAATAATCACTATGCTCTTGATAGCTTTTGTTAGGTTTTCTAAAATGATAACAGGTTAAACCTTCCTCAAAAAGTTGATTCAAAATTTCAATTTCATTAGCAATATCTTCTTCTGGTGCAATAAGAACTATCATAATTATTTGGGTTAGGGATTGCAGTGGCATCCTTTTGCTAGCTGTTCGTGTAAATTTATGGAGTAAAATGAAATAAAATTACATGAATACGCAAAAGATATAACGAAAAGCCCGACTACGCCTTTTTTCAAGGCGTAGGAACCTCCTAATTATTTTACAAATACACTTCTGATCCTTTTTCTTTAAACTCTTTAGACTTTTCATCCATCCCTTTTTGAATGACTTCGTTATCTACAATATCATGTTCTGCTGCAAAATCTCTTACTTCTTGCGATATTTTCATAGAACAGAATTTTGGTCCGCACATAGAACAAAAATGGGCCACTTTTGCACCATCTGCTGGTAAGGTTTCATCGTGATATTCGCGCGCTAATTCCGGATCTAAACCTAGATTAAACTGATCTTCCCATCGGAATTCAAATCGTGCTTTTGATAAGGCATTATCTCTATGTTGTGCTCCTGGGTGTCCTTTTGCCAAATCTGCTGCATGTGCCGCTAACTTATACGTAATTACTCCCGTACGTACATCTTGCTTATTGGGTAAGCCCAAATGCTCTTTTGGCGTTACATAACACAACATTGCACAACCAAACCAGCCAATCATTGCAGCACCAATACCAGAAGTAATATGATCATAACCCGGAGCAATATCTGTAGTTAAGGGACCTAAAGTATAGAAAGGAGCTTCATCACAAAGTTCTATTTGTTTCTCCATATTTTCTTTAATCATATGCATTGGCACGTGACCAGGACCTTCTATAAAACATTGTACTTCGTGCTTACGTGCAATTTTAGTTAGTTCTCCCAATGTTTCTAGTTCCGCAAACTGCGCCTCATCATTAGCATCGGCAATAGAACCAGGACGTAAACCATCTCCTAAAGAAAAAGCTACATCATATTGTTTTAGTATTTCGCAAATATCTTCGAAATGTGTATACAAGAAACTTTCTTTATGATGCGCTAAACACCATTTTGCCATAATAGACCCACCACGAGAAACAATTCCTGTAACACGTTTAGCAGTCATGGGCACATAGCGTAAAAGAACACCCGCATGAATGGTAAAATAATCTACTCCTTGCTCTGCCTGCTCTATAAGTGTATCTCTAAAAATTTCCCATGTAAGGTCTTCCGCTACTCCGTTTACTTTTTCTAATGCTTGATAAATAGGCACCGTTCCTACAGGTACTGGAGAATTACGGATAATCCATTCCCGAGTTTCGTGTATATTTTGACCCGTAGATAAGTCCATAATATTATCTGCTCCCCAACGGCATGCCCAAACGGCTTTCTCTACTTCTTCCTCAATGGAAGAGGTTACGGCAGAATTACCAATATTGGCATTTATTTTTACCAAGAAGTTACGCCCTAATATCATGGGCTCTGCTTCTGGATGGTTAATATTTGAAGGGATTACGGCTCTACCTCTAGCGACTTCTTCACGAACAAATTCTGCTGTAATTTTATTAGGTATAGATGCTCCAAAATGTTCTCCTTTATGTTGTTTTGCTATCTCCGTCATTTCCTCCATACGTTGGTTCTCACGAATAGCAATATATTCCATCTCTGGAGTAATAATTCCCTTTTTTGCGTAGTGTAATTGGGTAACATTTTTACCATCCTGAGCACGCATTGGCTTCTTTAAAAGTGAAAAACGCATATGATCTAGGCTTTTGTCATTTAGCCGTTGGTTACAATACTCAGAAGTAAAGCTATTTAATTGCTGTACATCTCCACGGTCTAAAATCCATTGCTCACGGATTCTTTCAATACCTTGATGTACATTTATAGATTTATCTGGATCGGTATAAGGGCCAGAAGTATCATAAACTGTAACAGATTCATTTGGTGTAAGCTTGCCTGTAAGAGAATCTTTAGTATCACTCAGTGCAATTTCTCGCATGGCCACTTTTAATTGTGGATGCAATTTACCTGCTACATAAATCTTTTTTGAATTTGGAAAAGGTTGTGTCGTTAGCTTTTCGTTTTTTGGTGCGGTGTCTTTGCTTTTCATAAAGTGTGAGAATTTAGGTCTTCGTTATATAGGTAATAGAATCTAGTGTGTAGTTTTGCAGATTATCCGCCTTGTGTAGCCTTGATAATTAGAACTACGTCATTCTCGAAAAGAATTTCATACTTCCAGAAATCTTTAGAAATAACCATGCTATTAATAGCAACAGCAATACCATCTTGAGTGGCTTTGAGGTGATTAAGAAGGTGAATAACATTCGAATTTTCTTCGATGCCCATTCTTTTTTCGTTTACAACAATAGAAATCATGTACAGGATATTTTTAAATATGCTGTAAAATTTAAAAGCAGAGAATATTCTTTGAAAATATGATACGCTTTTAAGAACAAAGCGCACAATTATGAAAAGGTTGCAAACACCCATTTCAAGGTGTTTTTCAACTTTTCCCTTCGGCGGTACTAACCGCATCAGGTTCAAAGGGTATGTCTCAGTTCCAAAAATAGGAACACCCCTAAAGTTTACTCCGTAAAACTATAAAAAAACAATGGAACTAAAAGCTTAAATAGAAGATTTAATCTATAATTAATAAGAATTAACATTTTAGCAATATGCCTATAAAAAAATAACACTCCTAAAAAATAGGAGTGTTATTTAAAATTTTAAGTATAAAATGAATGCTTAATTGGCTACTTCACTAATAAATTTGATGCGATACAATCTAAGATCCTCATCTTCATAATCGCCATCAAACTCTTTTAAGGCTAAATCTATGTTATCAGAATCTGCTTCTAAAAAGTAGTCATGCAGTTCTTCTTGCTGATCTTCATCTAGTACATCATCTACCCAATAGGTAATATTTAGTTTGGTACCACTATACACAATTTGTTCCATCTCTTTTATCAACTCAGGAATAGCGATTCCTTTTGCCGAAGCAATATCATCTAAAGGTAGTTTACGATCTACATTCTGGATGATATACAATTTTAAAGCAGAATTGGCTCCTGTACTCTTAACGATTAAATCATCAGGGCGAGTAATATCATTCTCCTCGACATATTTTTTAATAAAATCTACAAAAGGCTTTCCGTATTTTTTTGCTTTACCTTCTCCTACTCCATGAATATTTACAAGTTCTTCTAAAGTTATAGGATACTTTAGCGCCATATCTTGTAAAGATGGATCTTGGAAAATAACAAAAGGAGGGACTTCTAATTTCTGACCTTGCTTCTTTCTAAGATCTTTTAACACTTTAAGCAAAGCTTCATCTGTTACGCCACCACTACTTTTTGCGGCACTAACAATAGCATCATCTGCTGCTTGATTGTACACATGATCCTTCGTCATCATAAAAGAAACTGGATTTTTTGCAAATTCTGCCCCTTTAGGTGTCACATGTAGTATTCCGTATTGCTCAATTTCTTTACGCAAATACCCAGCTACCAAACCTTGGCGCACTAATGCCATCCAATGTTCTTTGTCTCTATCGTCTCCTATACCAAAAAATGGTTTTTCATCTGTCTTATGTGAAGCGATAATAGCATTTACTTTTCCTGTAAGTACTTTTACGATTTCTTTAGATTTAAATTTTTCCATGGTACCCTGTACCACTTGAATCACTTTAACCAAATCATCTTTAGCTTCTTCTTTCTGTTTCGGATTTTTTGTATTGTCATCCATTAGAGCTCCATCTCCTGTCACATCATCAAAATGTTCCCCAAAATAATGCAGAATAAACTTTCTCCTAGACATAGAAGTTTCTGCATAAGCTACCATTTCTTGTAACAATGCATTACCAATCTCCTGTTCGGCAACAGGTTTTCCAGACATAAATTTTTCTAACTTCTCAATATCTTTATAAGAATAAAAAGCCAAGCAATGACCTTCACCACCATCTCTACCTGCTCTACCCGTTTCCTGGTAATAACTTTCTATACTTTTAGGAATATCATGGTGAATAACAAACCTAACATCTGGTTTATCTATCCCCATACCGAAAGCAATGGTTGCCACCACAACATCTACACCCTCCATCAAGAACATATCTTGATATTTTGATCGTGTTTTAGTATCAAAACCAGCGTGATATGGTACCGCACTTACGCCATTTACTTGTAGTATTTGAGCTAACTCTTCTACTTTTTTCCTACTCAGACAATAAATTATACCCGATTTACCAGTATTTTGTTTGACAAAACGTATAATATCCGCTTCTATATTTTGGGTTTTAGGCCGTACTTCATAAAATAAATTAGGCCTATTAAATGATGCCTTAAATAAATCAGCATCTGTAATACCTAAATTTTTTATAATATCCTCCTGCACTTTAGGGGTCGCAGTTGCCGTAAGTCCTATAATAGGAATTGTATCATCTAAACGACTAATAATACTTCTTAAATTTCGATATTCAGGTCTAAAATCATGACCCCATTCAGAAATACAGTGCGCCTCATCAACAGCAACGAATGATAGTTTTACAGATTGTAAAAACTCAACATACTCGTCTTTAGTCAATGATTCTGGTGCTACATAAAGCAATTTAGTGATACCACTAGTAATATCGCTTTTCACCTGTTTTATTTCTGTTTTTGTTAATGAAGAATTCAAAACATGAGCAATGCCATGTTCTGACGAAATACCACGAATGGCATCTACTTGGTTTTTCATTAACGCAATAAGTGGGGAAACTATTATTGCAGTACCTTCTTGCATTAATGCAGGAAGTTGGTAACAAAGCGATTTTCCACCGCCGGTTGGCATTACAACAAAACAATTTTTACCCTCAAGAATACTTGTAATTACACTTTCTTGAAGTCCTTTGAACTCTGAAAATCCAAAATATTTTTTTAGTGAGGAATGCAAATCAATTTCACTCAAACTCATAATATATTTTACTATTAATACTGATGCTAAGTTCGTGTTTTATATACGATTTAGTTAGTTTCTTAGCAAGTTTAAAATTAACACAAAAAACAAAAGTTTACTTTAAAGAATTTAAAATATCTTTTAACATTAAGTTTATGTAATTTTGTAACTAAATATAAGACATTCTTTTAGGAATACAATCAGATAATTGAATTAATTGATTTGAAAAATAATACTGCGATACTTGACATAGCAAGAAGAACCATAGAAAATGAAGCTAATGCCATTCAAAATTTATCTTCATTATTAGATGCTAATTTTGCGAATACTATCAATCATATATTAAATTCTACAGGGCGAATTATTATTTCTGGAATTGGAAAAAGTGCTTTAATTGCTTCAAAAATAGTTGCAACACTTAATTCTACCGGCACTCCCGCTATATTTATGCATGCTGCTGATGCAATTCATGGCGACTTAGGCACCGTCCAAGAAAATGATACTGTTATTTGCATTTCTAAAAGTGGCAATACTCCTGAAATAAAAATGCTTGTTCCTTTAATAAAAAAAACTGGAAATACGCTTATTGCCATGACTGGAAATTTAGATTCGGTACTGGCTAAACAATCAAATTATATTCTAAATACTTTTGTAGAAAAAGAAGCTTGCCCCAATAATTTAGCACCAACAACAAGTACAACAGCGCAATTAGTGATGGGCGATGCTTTAGCTGTTTGCCTTTTAGAATTACGCGGGTTTAGCAGTAAAGACTTTGCAAAATTCCATCCTGGGGGCTCTCTTGGCAAAAGACTCTACCTTCGCGTTTCTGATATTGTTGAAAATAACATGAAGCCACAAGTAACCGTTAATTCTGACGTTAAACAGGTCATCGTAGAAATTTCTGCAAAAATGCTGGGAGTAACTGCGGTCTTAGAAAATAATAAAATTGTGGGTATCGTTACCGATGGAGACATTCGTAGAATGCTTAACAAGTATGACGACATAAAAGGACTCACTGCTCGTGACATCATGTCTGCGAATCCTAAAACTATAGAGAATGATGCTCTTGCTGTTAAAGCTTTAGAATTAATGCAAGCCAAAAACATATCTCAACTTATTTCAATAGAGAATGGTACTTATAAAGGTATTGTTCATATACATAATTTAATCAACGAAGGAATTTTATAATGGCAAAGAAAAAAGACACCGTAGATATGTCATTTTTAGACCATCTAGAAGAGTTACGCTGGCACTTAATCCGTTCCACGTTAGCAGTACTAATTGTAAGCTCAGTAGCTTTTGCTTTTAGCCGTTATATTTTTGACTGGGTAATTTTTGCACCTAGTAAAATGAATTTTGTCACCTACCGATTCTTTTGTGATATTGCTAAGTTTTTTAATTTTACGTCTGATTTCTGTGCTGAAGAATTACCATTTACCATACAAAGTAGAACCATGGCGGGCCAGTTTTCTGCTGATATTTGGACCGCAATTTGGGCCGGAATTATTGTCGCATTTCCGTATATTTTATTTGAAATGTGGAAGTTTATTAGTCCTGGACTCTATGAAAAAGAACGCAAAAACTCTAGAGGTTTTATTTTTATAGCTTCTTTCTTATTTTTCTTGGGCGTATTATTTGGTTATTATGTTGTAGCTCCTTTATCTATTAACTTTTTAGGAACTTATTCGGTCAGTGATGTGGTTAAAAATGAATTTGACCTTAGTTCCTACATCTCAACCTTAAGATCATCTGTAATTGCTTGTGGTATTATATTTGAACTACCTATTATCATCTATTTCCTAACAAAAATAGGATTAGTTACCCCTGAAATATTAAAAAAATATCGAAAAATAGCACTAGTAATTGTTTTGATTTTATCTGCGGTAATCACGCCTCCAGATGTTGCTAGTCAAATAGTAGTCTCTATTCCTATTATTATCTTATACCAAGTAAGTATTTATATCTCAGGATATGTGATTCGAAAAGATTTAAAAAAAGAAGCAAAAAGAAAGAAAAATGCCTAATCAAATAGAAGAATTCAACGCCTACCGTTCTAAAATGAACGATAAGCTACTCGCTGATAATAATAAAATAATTAAAAGAATCTTTAATTTAGACACAAATGCTTTTGCATCTGGTGCTCTTGATGTTAAAACTAAAGAACTTCTAGGACTTGTAGCTTCGGCTGTTTTACGTTGTGATGATTGCGTAAAGTACCATTTAGAAAGTTCTCATAACGAGGGTGCTACTAAAGAAGAAGTTATGGAAACCTTAAGTATCGCTACTTTAGTGGGTGGTACAATTGTGGTTCCACACCTACGTAGAGCTTACGAATATTGGGAAGAACTAGAAGCACAAGAAAAAGAATAGGGTTAAATATTCACTAATTAATAGAGAGGGACCACATTTTCCTTTAGTTTTGAACTAGGAAAATTAGGTAAAAACCAACAACGAACTAGCATTTATGAAGTTACGTGCAGACAATATAATGAAGTCCTATAGAGGACGACCAGTAGTTAAAGGAATTTCATTAGAAGTTAATCAAGGAGAAATTGTAGGACTTCTTGGTCCAAATGGAGCCGGAAAAACTACCTCCTTCTATATGATCGTTGGTTTAGTAAAACCTAATGGCGGTAATATTTATTTAGATGACAAGGATATTACCAAGTTCCCGATGTACAAGAGAGCACAAAACGGAATAGGATACCTTGCTCAAGAAGCTTCTGTATTTAGAAAGCTAAGTATTGAAGAAAACATTTTAAGTGTTTTACAACTTACGAAGCTGAGCAAGAAAGAGCAAGAAATGAAAATGGAATCTTTAATAGAAGAATTCAGTCTTGGACATATTCGTAAAAACCGTGGCGATCTACTTTCGGGAGGAGAACGCAGAAGAACCGAGATTGCTCGCGCTTTAGCTACCGACCCAAAATTTATTCTATTAGACGAACCTTTTGCTGGTGTAGATCCTGTAGCAGTAGAAGACATACAACGTATAGTTTCACAACTGAAAGAAAAGAATATTGGTATTTTAATTACCGATCACAACGTTCAAGAAACCCTAGCGATTACAGAACGTTCGTATCTAATGTTTGAAGGCGGAATTTTAAAATCAGGAATCCCTGAAGATTTAGCTGCAGATGAGATGGTACGTAAAGTGTATTTAGGTCAGAATTTTGAGCTCCGTAAAAAGAAAGTGTTTTAGATACTTAATTTTTAAGTAGTTATTTAAAATAATGCAAAACCTACACACCAAATAAAGACCCCAAACAACGCTGCTATTATTTACAACTGTTAAACTACAGCTGTTTTCTCATTTTCAATGAAGTAAAGAGAGAGAGTAATAAGAAAAATGGTTTACTATAGCTATTGGCCGCATGATCACTAATCGGCACCTTGTGAAAATTTCATCGGTGAGAATTGTTACTATCGTAAAAATAACAATTCATGTAAAAATTAACGTACCCCAACTGCCCCATCACAAAGTCTTTACAATTATTTTTTCTCTCCTAGTGCACTTAGTACCGAAATAAGAATATAAAAGAGGATAATCACTGGTACTGCCATAAATTTTAAGGTAACTAAAAGCACTAAACTCATTATTATAAATACATATCGAATCGCATTATCTTTAAAACTCCAATTCTTAAATTTCAACGCAAATAACGCTACATTAGAATTTAATAAGTAGGCACTTACGAAGGTTAACCCTATTAAAAACCATTGGTTTAGTATAATGCTATTCAGTATTTCATTATTTTGATATAATAAGATCAAAGGCAGTGAAATAATTAATAAGGTATTGGCAGGCGTTGGTAATCCAATAAAAGAATTGGTCTGATTTTCATCTATATTAAATTTTGCCAAGCGATAAGCAGAAGCTAGCGTAACAATTAACCCTAAAAGAGGAATCAATTCTTGAGGGTTTATTTTAAAAGATTGCCATGTAACCATTCCTGAGCTTTCTGACAACAAACCACTACTCCAACCACCTGTTGATGACATTTCTAAGAGCTTAAACATTACAATACCAGGTACAACACCACTTGTAACCATATCTGCTAGTGAATCTAACTGCAAACCTAATTCGCTTTTCACATTAAGTATTCGTGCTGCAAATCCGTCAAAATAATCAAAAATTATCCCTAAAAAAACAAACAATGCTACCATTTCAAAAACTCCGTGTACAGCAAAGAAGACAGCAATACATCCGCAGAATAAATTAAGCAAAGTAATAAGATTTGGTACGTATTTTTTCATGTGTTAAGCTTTTGGTAAAAATAGGATATTTTTACCGGAACTAATTATCTCAAATAAATTCTTCGCATATTTGTTTGCAGAAAATCATTACCCCAAACTATGCCATTTAAAAAATATATTCTAGGTTTCCTTTTTGCTTTTTCTTTATTTGGATTTTCTCAACCAACACTTTCCTCTAAATCAAAAATAAGCATCCTAACTGTGGGGACTGCAGATGAGCTTTACGCTAAATTTGGCCATAGCGCCATACGGGTTCAAGACCCAACATTAGGTATTGATGTAGTTTATAATTATGGCCATTTTGATTTTAATACGCCGAATTTTTATGTAAAATTTACACAAGGAAAATTATTATATTCCTTAGCACGAGAATCCTTTTCCGGTTTTTTATATGGGTATGAACTAGAAAACAGATGGGTAAGAGAACAAGATTTACAACTCACCTTAGCGGAAAGAAATGATTTTTTAAAATTTTTAGAAAACAACCATCTTCCTGAAAATAGATTCTACAAATATGATTTCTTATTTGATAATTGCTCTACCAGAATACCTGATGCACTAAAAACAGTTTTAGGCAATAAATTAAAATTTGAATACAACCACTTAGAAAACCAATATACATTCAGAGAATTAATACATCAAAATTTAGAAATAAATTCATGGTCAAATTTCGGAATAGATTTAGCATTAGGCTCCGTAATAGATAAAAAAGCAACACCTTGGGAACATTTATTTCTCCCTATATATGTATACAAACAATTACCATACGCTACTTTAAATGGAAAGAAGCTAATTTCAAATGACACCATCCTATTGAAGGAAACACCCGTAAAAAAAGAGCATAACTTTTTTTTATCGCCATTATTTTGGTTATCCCTAATAGGTATACTCGTATGCCTAATGACACTAAAAGATTATAAAACCAAAAAACGATCTAGGTATTTAGATTTTACATTGTTCCTTATCACAGGTTTAGCAGGCATTTTAATAGTTTTCCTTTGGTTCGGAACAGATCATCAAGCTACAGCAAAGAACTTTAATTTCTTATGGACATTTCCTTTAAATACTTTCATTGCTTTTATCGTATTTAAAAAGAGTATTACTCCAAAATGGATGATACCCTACTTAATTGTACTACTAGTTTGTATTTTTATAGCGATGCTACTTTGGCTACTTAAAGTACAAATATTCAGCATTTTAATAATTCCAATTGTGCTTGCATTGGTCGTTAGATATTCCTTTTTAATTTATTCGCTAAGGTCTGCTAGAGTTCACTAACTTTGCCAGTTCTAATACAAAAATTACATGAATCTATTATCAGTAGAAAATATTGCAAAAGCCTACGGCGAACACGTTTTATTTTCTGATATATCTTTCGGAATAAACAAAGACCAAAAAATAGCGCTTATCGCTAAAAACGGAAGTGGAAAAACCTCTATTTTAAATATATTATCAGGATTAGACACTCCAGATTCCGGGCAAGTAAATTACCGAAAAGGAATTCGTGTTTCGTTTTTAGATCAAGAACCTAATTTAGATCCTAATCTAACTATCGAAGAAACAATCTTCGCGTCTGACAATGAAGTGCTTAAAGTAATTAGAGCTTACGAACATGCTTTAGAAAACCCTGAAGATGCAGATGCATATCAAACTGCTTTTGAAGGTATGGAACGCTTTCAAGCCTGGGATTTTGAAACACAATACAAGCAAATTTTATCAAAGCTTAATTTAAACGATATTCACCTTAAAGTAGATATCCTTTCTGGGGGACAGAAAAAGCGTTTAGCCTTAGCAAATGCACTGATTAATAAACCAGATTTATTAGTACTTGATGAGCCTACCAACCATTTAGATCTAGAAATGATTGAATGGCTAGAGGAGTATTTTGCTAAAGAAAACATGACATTATTCATGGTAACGCATGATCGCTACTTTCTAGAACGCGTATGTAATGAAATTATAGAATTAGACGAAGGCATCATGTACCCTTATAAAGGGAACTACTCTTATTATTTAGAAAAGAAAGAGAACAGGATAGAACAAGAAGCTACAGAACAACATAAATCTAAACTTTTATTCAAAAAAGAATTGGATTGGATGCGCAGACAGCCAAAGGCTAGAACTACAAAATCTAAATCTAGAATAGATGATTTCTACGAAATAAAAGATAAAGCAAGCAAGCGTAGAAATGAGAACGAGGTAGAATTGGAGATTAACATGGCACGTATGGGAAGTAAAATTCTTGAACTCCATAAAATTTCAAAATCATACCCTGGAAAACCAATATTAGATAAGTTTGAGTATAATTTCCTTCGCGGAGAACGCCTTGGTATTATCGGTAAAAATGGATCTGGAAAGTCTACTTTCCTAAATATCTTAAGCGGATTAGATGAGCCAGATAGCGGAAAAGTTGTCGTTGGTGAAACTATTAAATTTGGCTATTACACACAAAAAGGTATTGATATAAAAGAAGGCCAAAAAGTTATTGATGTAATTCGTGAATTTGGTGATTACATTCCGTTAATGAAAGGCAGACAAATATCTGCCCAACAATTACTAGAACGCTTTCTATTTGACCGTAAAAAACAGTATGATTTTGTAAGCAAATTAAGTGGTGGCGAACGTAAGCGTTTGTATTTATGTACTATTTTAATTCAGAATCCAAACTTTTTAATTCTTGATGAACCTACCAACGATTTAGATATTGTAACGCTAAACGTTCTAGAAAGCTTCTTAATGGATTTCCCAGGATGTCTATTAGTAGTATCTCACGACCGTTACTTCATGGATAAAATTGTAGATCACTTATTTGTATTTAGAGGTGATGCTGTTATTGAAGATTTTCCTGGCAATTACTCAGATTTTAGATCTTACGAGGATAGTGCTGTATTAGAAAGCCGAGCTGCTAAAAAAGAAAATAATACGACAAGTACGGACACCGATAAAAGTTCCAAAAAAAAAGAAGATAAAAAGAAGTTAACTTTTAACGAGCAAAAAGAGTACACTAATCTTGAAAAAGAGATTAAAAAACTCGAAAGCAAAAAAGAAGCAACACAACATAAATTTACAGATTCTTCATTAAGCGGTGAGCAAATAGACAAGTTATCTATTGAACTAAAGGAAATAGGAGCGGCTATTGAAGCTAAAACAGAACGTTGGTTTGAACTTTCTGCACTTATAGAGTAATTTAAAATGCAATTTCTAAGGTATTTATTTTTTATCTTTTCATCAACCAATCAGCATGGGGTGCACTCCCCTTTTGTGTATGCTCTTGTAACCAAGTGCTTGTACAAGAATCAAAAACACACCTCTGACAAATCTTTAAATACGGCTTTAAAACTATTGGATTATTTTAATAGTTCTAAAGTCTGTTTTAAAGACAGAAATACGGAACTAGAAAAATTAGTACAGCAAAAATTTCCTAAAATAGTTGCCGATGATAATTCTGTTGATTTTATTTACTTAGACACTCTTTCTGAAAAAAACTTAGCCTATTTAAGGAATATAAATAGCGTTACTAATGAAACACTCATTTTTATTAATGCCATTAATAAAAACTACACACATTGGAACCAGCTTATTACATTAGAAAAAGTGACGGTAAGCATTGATACCTTTCACTGTGGTATTCTATTTTTTAGACGGGAACAAGTAAAAGAACATTTTAAGATTCGGATATAAACCTGTAATTTTAGTTTAAATTCTATTAAAAATGAAGTACATCATTTACATATCATTTGCTGTTTTGGCTGTTATTTTCATAGGAAACCTCCTTAAAAATAAAAAGAGAACAAAAGAACGAAAAAACCGCAGGTTTATGGATCGCAACAAACGCTAACTTCCTAAAAGACGTAATTCTACTAAAGAAAATCAGAAGCAATGAAGATTTATACAAAAACAGGAGACAAAGGTACAACAGCACTTTTTGGAGGTACTCGGGTTCCTAAACATCATATTAGAATTGAAAGCTACGGAACTATAGATGAATTAAATTCATGGATAGGTTTAATTCGTGATCAAGAAATAGATCAGCATTCTAAAGACATTCTCACCCTTATTCAGCATAAATTATTTATTGTAGGTGCCGTCTTAGCAACCGATCCTGAAAAAGCACTATTAAAAAACGGAAAAGAACGTTTAAATATTGATAAAATTAGTGCCGATGATATTTTGCTGCTAGAACAAGAAATGGACACTATTGAAGCTAACTTACCTCCAATGACTCATTTTATTTTACCAGGGGGCCATACAACCGTGTCATACTGTCATATTGCCAGAACGGTATGCCGAAGAGCAGAACGTATTGCATCACATTTAAATGACAATGAACCCTTTGAAGCAAATGTTTTACGTTATTTAAATAGACTATCAGATTATCTGTTTATGCTTGGTCGGGGTTTATCTGCTCATTTAAACGTTGAAGAAATAAAATGGATTCCAGAAAAAAAATAATAACAAAATGCTAATAATCAACATATTAGCATATTTATTAAAAAATAATTTATTAATAACTACGAAAAAACTTGGATATATCATTTTAAAATTTAGTTTTGCAAAAAATTAAAATAATACCACTAACATGTATTGGACTTTAGAATTAGCGTCTTATTTAAGTGATGCACCTTGGCCAGCTACCAAAGACGAATTGATAGATTATGCAATTAGAACCGGAGCTCCACTAGAGGTTGTAGAAAATCTACAGTCTATGGAAGAAGAAGGCGGTGAAATTTACGAATCTATCGAAGAAATTTGGCCAGACTACCCAACGGAAGAAGATTACCTTTGGAACGAGGACGAATATTAAAATATTAACGTAATAACATTAAAAAAGTCTCATTTGAGGCTTTTTTTTTACTTAATTTTGAACTTGAGTGACAGCATTATCAATATTGCTGTTTATTATAGTTCATTCTGTCATGTTATTCCGGCATAATACCTTTGGTATGGTTATAGCATAGATTAAAAAAAATAATTTACCGTATGAGTTTTTTAAATTCTGTTTTAAAAGTTTTTGTAGGCGATAAGGCTAAGAAAGATGTCAAAGAACTACAACCTATCATAGATAAGATTCATTCTTTCGAACAAGAACTTGCTGGTTTAAGCAATGATGAAATCCGAAATAAAACACTTTCATTCAAAGCACAAATTAAAAATGACACACAAGTCATTAACGATCAGATTCAGGCGCTTGAAGCAGAAGTGAAAAACTCAAAAGATATTGACAAAAATGAAGATATCTACGCAGAAATAGACGCCCTTAAAAAGGAAGTTTATGAAATTTCTGAAAAAACGCTAAAAGCTATATTACCAGAAGCCTTTGCTGTTGTCAAAGAAACATCAAAACGTTTTGCTAATAATACTACAATAGAAGTAACTGCCTCTGAGTATGACAGACAGCTTTCTGGAACAAAAGAGTATGTTGCTTTAGAAGGTGATAAAGCTATCTGGCAGAATTCATGGAATGCAGCTGGTAAAGAGGTTACCTGGGACATGGTACATTATGATGTTCAGCTTATTGGTGGTATTGCATTACATGAAGGCAAAATTGCTGAAATGCACACAGGAGAAGGTAAAACTTTAGTAGCAACTTTACCCTTATATTTAAATGCATTGACAGGTAATGGAGTTCATTTAGTAACGGTAAATGATTACTTAGCCAAACGTGATAGCGCTTGGATGGCTCCAATATTTCAATTTCACGGTATTACTATAGAATGTATAGATAATCATCAACCAAATTCTGATGGTAGACGCGCAGCCTATAATGCAGATATTACTTACGGTACAAATAATGAATTCGGTTTTGATTATTTGAGAGATAACATGGCGCATACGCCAAGTGATTTAGTACAACGTCCGCACAACTTTGCTATTGTAGATGAGGTCGATTCTGTTTTGGTAGATGATGCACGTACCCCTTTAATTATTTCTGGTCCTGTACCAAAAGGAGACATTCAAGAATTTGATCAATTAAAACCAAAAGTAAACGATATTGTAACCTTACAAAAGCAATATCTAACAGGCGTTTTAGCGGAAGCTAAAAAATTAATTTCTTCTGGTGATACTAAAGAAGGTGGTTTTCAATTATTAAGAGTTCACCGTGGATTACCAAAAAATAAAGCATTAATAAAATTCTTAAGTGAAGAAGGTGTAAAACAACTGCTTCAAAAAACTGAGAATTACTACATGCAAGATAACAACCGTGAAATGCCAAAAGTAGATGAGGCACTTTGGTTTGTTATCGACGAAAAAAATAATCAGATAGAGCTTACCGAAAAAGGAGTAGAACATATCTCTGGGGAACAAGATCCTACCTTCTTCTTAATGCCTGATATTGGTGGAGACATCGCTAAAATTGAAAGTCAAAATCTTGATGTTGAGCAAGAGGCTGAACTTAAAGAAGAACTTTTCAAAGAATTTGGTATTAAAAGCGAACGTATTCATACTTTAAATCAACTATTAAAAGCATATACACTTTTTGAAAAAGATGTAGAATATGTTGTTATGGAAAATAAGGTAATGATTGTTGATGAACAAACGGGTCGTATTATGGACGGTCGTCGTTATTCTGACGGATTACACCAAGCTATTGAAGCTAAAGAAAGTGTAAAAATTGAAGCTGCAACACAGACTTTTGCCACAGTTACTTTACAAAACTACTTTAGAATGTATAATAAGCTTGCCGGTATGACGGGTACAGCTATAACAGAAGCAGGAGAGTTTTGGGAAATCTACAAACTAGATGTTATGGAGATTCCTACCAACAGGCCTATTGCTAGAGATGATAGAAATGATTTAATTTATAAAACAAAACGTGAAAAGTATAATGCGATAATTGAAGAAGTTACTAAACTTTCTGCTGCTGGAAGACCTGTTTTAATAGGTACAACATCTGTTGAAATCTCTGAGCTTTTATCTCGTATGCTTAGTATTCGCAAAGTTCCTCATAATGTTTTGAATGCTAAAATGCATAAAAAAGAGGCAGATATTGTTGAAGAAGCTGGTAAAGCTGGTATTGTAACTATTGCTACAAACATGGCTGGTCGTGGTACCGATATTAAATTATCAGAAGCCGTTAAAAAAGCAGGTGGTTTAGCAATTGTTGGGACAGAACGTCATGATTCTCGTCGTGTTGACCGCCAATTAAGAGGTCGTTCTGGACGTCAAGGAGATCCAGGAAGTTCACAATTCTATGTATCTCTTGAAGATAACCTAATGCGTTTATTTGGTTCTGACAGAGTAGCAAAAATGATGGACAGAATGGGCTTAGAAGATGGTGAAGTTATTCAGCATTCAATGATGACCAAATCTATTGAGCGTGC
Organism: Cellulophaga algicola DSM 14237; assembly: GCF_000186265.1. NCBI lineage: Bacteria > Pseudomonadati > Bacteroidota > Flavobacteriia > Flavobacteriales > Flavobacteriaceae > Paracellulophaga > Paracellulophaga algicola. Next base: position 3,071,439 of record NC_014934.1, on the reverse strand, counting down.
TCAGAAAAAAGTTGAAGAGAACAACTTTGGAGTTCGTAAGCGATTATTAGAGTATGATGATGTAATGAATGCACAACGTGAGGTTGTCTACAAACGTCGTCGTCATGCCTTACAAGGTGAGCGTCTAAAGGTTGATATTGCAAATATGATCTATGACACTTGCGAAGTAATTACGGAAACAAATAAGAATGCTAGTGATTATAAGAATTTTGAATTTGAATTGATTAAATACTTCTCGATTACGTCCCCGTTATCAGAAGAAGAATTTACAAAGAGAAGTGTTCAAGAAATAGCATCTTTATTGTATAAAAATGCATACCAACATTATCAAGATAAAATGGAGCGTAGTGCTACCGTTGCAAATCGGGTAATTAAAAATGTATTTGAAGATGATGCAAACAAATTTGAACGTATTGTGGTTCCTTTCTCTGATGGCATAAAAACTTTTAATATTGTTACCAATTTAAAAGAAGCTTATGAGAGTGAAGGTAAACAGTTGATTACAGATTTTGAGAAAAATATCACTTTAGCCATCGTTGATGATGCATGGAAAGTTCATTTACGTAAAATGGATGAATTGAAGCAATCTGTACAACTTGCGGTTCACGAACAAAAAGATCCATTGTTAATTTACAAGTTTGAAGCTTTTGAATTATTCAAAGGAATGATTGAAAACGTTAATAAAGAAGTTGTAGCATTCTTATATAAAGGAGAAATCCCTAATGGCAACGATACTAACATTCAAGAAGCCAAAACTATTAGTGAGCCTAAAGAAAGTTTAAACGTTAGTAAAGAAGAGGTTTTAAATAGTGATGAACTTGCTGCACAACATCGAGCTGTAGGTCAAAATCAAGGAAGCAGACCTGCAATTACCGAGACAATAACCCGTGAAGCTCCAAAAATTGGACGTAATGACCGTGTTACTATTAAAAATGTAATGTCTGGAGAAAGTAAAACGGTAAAGTTTAAACAAGCCGAACCACTTCTTTCAAAAGGAGAATGGGTGATCACAGCGCATTAATTTTCATATAAAATATATTCTAAAACGACAGCCTATAATGGCTGTCGTTTTTGCTTTTAACCAAAAAACATATTTAGTTTTACATAAGATTCTTTGTATTTTGATGGTATTATAGAGAAAATACTTATCTTAATGCTTGGAAATTCCACCTGTTAAGGAAAATTATTAGCAGTAAAACTAAATAAATGGCTCACCAACAACGCCTTAAAACCAAAAAAAACCTAATTCTAAAAGTAAATTACATCTCATCAGCCCTATCCTTAGTGTTTGGTTTCATATGTATTTACTTTTTAAAGATTACAGAAGTAATTCCGTACGTGTTTTTTTTATTTTCGATTATAAACCTAGCAAACACCTTTGCATTTAAAAAGCATCAAAATTTATCATTGATGTATAATGTTACATCACTTGTAACTTTATTTAGCTGTATTATTATTACCTTATTTAGCGGCGGTATTAACAGCGCATTTATTTTTGTCTTAGGCTTAGTTGTTTTTGCTGGCTATGTAACTACAAAGCGCTATGGAGAAGTTTACCTCTATTGTGCATTCATTATCGTTACCTTAATTTACTTTCAGTCTATTCTAAATCTTCCTTATATTAGGAATGTAGTTCCTGAAGACTCAAAAGATCTCTTTAATTTTATAAGTATTCTTTTCTCCTTATATATACTAGGCGGAGTATTTGGTAAGATATTGGTCAAAACACATTATAATTTGTACAAATCCAAAATGGAGGTCGAACAAAAAGTACGTGAAAAAGAAACGCTTATTAAAGAAGTACACCATCGTGTAAAAAATAATTTGCAAACCGTATCTAGTCTTTTAAGTTTACAAGCAAGAAACATGAAAGATGAGGAAATGAAAAAAATGATTAAGAGTAGCCAGAATAGGGTTAACTCTATGGCTATGGTACATGAAATGCTGTACATGCGTGAAGACTTATCAAAAATTGAATACAAGTCGTACGTAGAGGAATTAAGTGATTACTTAGTCCGGTCTATAAAAGGAACTGATAATAGAATAAAAGTAGCTATTGATATTATAGATATTAATCTTGGAATAGATACTGCCATCCCATTAGGACTTCTTATTAATGAAGCCATTACAAATTCTTTAAAATATGGTATTAAAGACAATGGTGAAGGCGAAATAAGTATCGCTCTTAAAAAAGGCCAAGAAGATCAGGATTACGTCTTAAACATTGGTGATAATGGAGATGGTTATGAAGAAAGTATCACACCACAAACAACAACGTCTCTGGGATTAAAACTTATCTACAACCTTACAAGACAACTGCAGGGTTCTATCTTAAAAGATGCCTCTAAAAAAGGAACCAATTATATTATAACATTTAAAGAGATTGGTCAAAACTTTCAACCAATCGCATAAACTATAGGCTACTTAACGTTTAGTTACTTTTACCTTTACGGTCTTTAACTGTTTAGCTGTATTCTGTTTGGTATTTAAAAATAAAATTACAAGAGGAATTGAAGTTATTAGTACTATAGTTGTTACCATCATAATTATGCTAATTTAGTTTTGTTTGCTTTTGTATAAAAAGATAATTCCTTTTTCACTTTATAGTTTCTATCCATATATAAACGTGCAACCTTAGTTTCATTACTATTTAATGTAGTCTTTACCGTTGGAGCAACCAAAACAACATTTTCTGTTTGAGTAGCTACTTTCGCTTCTTGAGCTTGGGCGAATAAACCGATAAAAAGAACAAATAAAATAGTTACAATTGCTTTCATGACTTGGATATTACACTGTAAAGATACTACCAAGCTAAAGTGCGTTTCGTCGATTTTCGCCCAACACCATTTATCTAACGGTGAATGAACTTTATCAGGGTGTAAAGAACCCTTTGTCCGATAACGGTAATTCACTTAAAAATGCATCATCGTAATTTCAGGTCGTTAATCGGTATTTACCCTTTCATCATTTCGAATAAAAGGTTTAAAATTCATCTTTTATGTTGAGAACTATTACAATTCAATTAAATACAACTCATTTAAATTTCCAAACAACAAGCACAATCTAGAATCCTTATTTCTCTTTTTTACAACATATTAGAGATTCTAAAAGTACAATTTGATATGAGTATTGGAAACAGCCATAACCTCCTAAAAAGACCTCTAAATGCAATTGCAAATGGTTTAATTATTAAACTATAAAAGGTTCCTTTTCAGGAACCTTTTATTCTATTATTTTAAGACTAGACTCTACTAAGGAGTGACTTTATTTTTTCATAGCAACAAACATCTCTTTCATTTTTGAAGTAGTCTGTATATTTAACCTTATAATATTAAAGAATGTAAGAGCTATTACTAGTATTAATGATACTTCCATACTTATGCTAATTTAGTTTTGTTTGCTTTTGTGTAAAAAGACAAGGCTTTTTTTACTTTATAATTTCTATCCATGTATAAACGAGCAACTTTAGTTTCGCTACTATTTAATGTAGCCTCTATTGTTGAAGGAACTAAAACAACACTTTCTATTTGTGCAGCTACCTTTACTTCTACTTTAGCATCTTGTGCTTGAGCAAATAGACCGATAAAAAGAACAAATAAAATAGTTAAGATAGTTTTCATGACTTGTGTATTATACTGTAAAGATACTACCAAGCTAAAGCGTATTTCGTCGATTCTCGCCCAATACCATTTAACTATCGGTGACTGGGAATTATCTAGATGTAAGCAGATTTTTATCCGATAACGGTTTTTACTTCAAAATTCTATCATCGTAATTATCGGTATTTTACCGATGATTACAAGTATGTATTTTCCATAGCCACATCAGCAGAATACATATAGCAGAGAAAAAGTAACTAATACCATATCTTTTAGAATAGCGTACTTGAGACACGTTCTTCTAGTAATAAAAAATTAAGTTCAAAGCACATAGCGCTAAAAACAAATACTAAATAATAAAGAGGTAAATTAAATGATACGGAGAAGAGAAGATTCTATGCAAAAAAAACTTTAAAGATGTACGTGAATTATATAACGTATGGATCAAGTAAAATTATGCTAATTTAGTTTTGTTTGCTTTTGTGTAAAAAGACAAGGCTTTTTTTACTTTATAATTTCTATCCATGTATAAACGAGCAACTTTAGTTTCGTTACTATTTAATGTAGCTTCTATTGTTGAAGAAACTAAAACAACACTTTCTACTTGTGCAGCTACCTTTACTTCTGCTTTAGCATCTTGTGCTTGAGCAAATAGACCGATAAAAAGAACAAATAAAATAGTTAAGATAGTTTTCATGACTTGTGTATTATACTGTAAAGATACTACCAAGCTAAAGCGTATTTCGTCGATTCTCGCCCAATACCATTTAACTATCGGCGACTGGGGATTATCTAGATGTAAGCAGATTTTTATCCGATAACGGTTTTTACTACTAAATTTTATCACCGTAATTATCGGTATTTTACCGATGATTACAAATATGTCTTTTCCATAGCTACATCAGCAGAATACATATAGCAGAGAAAAAGTAACTAATACCATATCTTTTAGAATAGCGTACTTGAGACACGTTCTTCTAGTAATAAAAAATTAAGTTCAAAGCACATAGCGCTAAAAACAAATACTAAATAATAAAGAGGTAAATTAAATGATACGGAGAAGAGAAGATTCTATGCAAAAAAAACTATAAAGATGTACGTGAATTATATAACGTATGGATCAAGTAAAATTATGCTAATTTAGTTTTGTTTGCTTTTGTGTAAAAAGACAAGGCTTTTTTACTTTATAATTTCTATCCATGTATAAACGAGCAACTTTAGTTTCGTTACTATTTAATGTAGCTTCTATTGTTGAAGAAACTAAAACAACACTTTCTACTTGTGCAGCTACCTTTACTTCTGCTTTAGCATCTTGTGCTTGAGCAAATAGACCGATAAAAAGAACAAATAAAATAGTTAAGATAGTTTTCATGACTTGTGTATTATACTGTAAAGATACTACCAAGCTAAAGCGTATTTCGTCGATTCTCGCCCAATACCATTTAACTATCGGTGACTGGGGATTATCTAGATGTAAGCAGATTTTTATCCGATAACGGTTTTTACTTCAAAATTCTATCATCGTAATTATCGGTATTTTACCGATGGTTTTTAAACACCTATTTTTAATAGAAGATTGGGGTTTGGACAATTATTCTTGTAAAATTCTAGATCTTGAGCACTACACACCCCTGGATAGTCACCCATATACTCCTGTATAGATTTTATAACCTGAAAATGTAGGTGTGGTGCATAATTTACATTTATATCTGGAGTCCCTAAAGACCCAATGCAAGTACCTCTTTTAAAAACCTGACCAGTTTTTAAATCTTTAATTGAATCTAGAGACAAGTGACCATATAGCGTATAAAAAGATACTTTATTAAGAATGTGCTCTAAAATAATTGTTGGACCATAATCGCCCACCGTACTGTTATTTTTAAAACTATGCACCTTACCTTCAATAGGAACTAAAACTTTAGTGCCTGCATTTGCCCAATAATCAATACCTAAATGTATATTTCTAGCCACGCTATGCTCTTTTGAAAAATTAGATTTATCCGCATAGAGGTTTCTTCTTTCTAAATAACCTCCGTAAGCTACTTCTGCTTTATTTAAAGTGAGCACCTTATCTATATATTCCTGGCATTCCTTCGGATCTGTTATTGCTACAGTAGTTAAAAAATCATTAGAAATAGAGAGATCTAATGCACAATAGCTAGTAATCGAAATCTCTGCATCTAAAATGGAGATACTCTTTTTAGAATAGTCTAACAATAAGTCTTCTAATAGGTTCATATATTTACAACAAATGATTATGTATAGCCTAAGCAATTAAATTTAATAGAGGTCAGTAGTTAATTACTTATTAATTCAGCTTGATTGATTTTATCATTATTGACCATTTTAACAATAAGATTATTGAATATTGTAGCTTTACTTTGAGATCTGCTTATTCTAAAACAAAATTCATTGAAATATCTATTTAAATTATTGTCACTAACCCAAGAATAAGTTGTTCTTATCCAAGATTTAACCTGATGTATCATTGTATGAAGCGCTTTAAAATTTAACCCTCCATTACTTTCTATTTGTGTGATGTCGTAAGCCTTTGCAATAGGACTATAGCCTCTCCATTTATCTGTAGTAATCTTTGCGTTTCGGCTGATATGGTTGACAAAAATATATTGTAAGGATTGTGCTGAAAAATCATCTATTTTCATAGCATACATTCTTTTTACCTTTCCATCTTCTGTAAGCTGAACAGCTGTAACCGCCTTCTTTTTCTTAGCATTGTAGCTTCTGCCAACTTTTGTTTCTTCTCTGCCCCCTAAAACAAATTCATCTACATGAACAACTCCGTCCATAGGATTATTCCCACTCGAAGACATAGCTTCTCTGACCTTAAGCATAAAAAGTCTAGCTGTTTTTTCTGTTACTCCGTAACGTACTCCCATATAACTTGCAGATAAGCTTTTCGTGCTTGTAGCCATCTCAAAACAAATAAAAAATGCTTTGCGAACACCAAACTTTACCTTGTGAAATAATGTATCTGCTGTTGCGGATTCTGTATGTCTACAAATATTACATTGCCTAGAGAAATCAGCACGTGTTTGACAGGCTATATGATTGCATCTAGAACATTTAAAAGGGGTTTTAGACTTAATATTTGCTAAATATTCTTTGCAATCATTGTCCGTTTTGAAGCAATCAGAGAACTCTAGAAGATTTTGACCCTTGAAAATATCCATAATTTAATATATTTACTGAGTATCAAGATACGAAGTTAGCTACTGACCTCTAAAATTTAATATATAATTAACAACTTAGGTAAGCAGCACTCCGTAAGTAAATTTAAAGATATACCACTAATAATAAAAAACACTATGAAATATTTACAAATTACATCTATTGCACTCCTAGCATTGGTTACTACGAGCTGCCAATCAAAAATAAAAGACAAACAAATTACGCCCATACATAGCGAGGTTCCTGCTCAAGATTTGTCTTCTTATGAAACTGCATATTTTGCGAGTGGCTGTTTCTGGTGTGTAGAAGCTATATTTGAAAGTGTCAAGGGTGTTAAAGAAGTTGTTTCTGGTTATTCTGGAGGAAAAGAAAAAAACCCTACGTATGAGGCCGTTGGTTACGGCAGGACTACACATGCAGAGGCCGTAAAAATTTATTATAATCCTAAAGAAGTAAGTTTTGAAACTTTAGTGAAGGTATACTTTGGCTCTCATGACCCAACAACTGTAGATGGTCAGCGCCCAGATATGGGAAAACAATATAGATCTATTGCCTTTTATAAAAATGACAATGAGAAAAAAATTATTGAAGCTTATATGACTAAATTAAAAAATGATAAGGTCTACAATAAGCCATTAGCTACAGAGGTTACCAAATTTGATATCTTTTATGATGCAGAAGATTACCATCAAGATTATGAAAAAAAACACCCTGACAATTCTTACATAAGAGGTGTCTCTGTACCTAGGTTGAAAAAATTTCAAAGTAAATTTCCTGAACTAATAAAGAAAGGTAATCATTAAACTACTCTAGCACCACTTCACTGTATTTAGCATTAACAGTAAAGGTCTTATCTGTATTTTTAGAAAGATAATACCCTTTACTTAGGGTAGTTTTATCATTTTTAGTCTTTACTAAATTTAATGATGTAGGTGCTATTACTTTAGAACTCTCCTCATTTACCGTAATTGTAAATGGGGATTTTGGTATTTTACACTTTAGCGCTCCGTTCTGTACAGATACATCTATTGCCGAATAATCTTTACTAACCTCATTTATTTTTAAGGAACCGAAGTTATTTTTAGCAAAAATATTTTTTAATAAATGCGCAATTGTGACCTCTGAAGACGTAGCACTTAGTGTTAAATTCTTGACTGTATTTATAGAAACATTATCTGAATAACTCACTTTTAATTTACCGTAATTCCAATTTTGAATGTTTACAGGTGAGTATGAAACATCAATTTGCGTTTGATCGCCATCAATACTATTGGCATACAATCCTGAATACGCAAAAGTTCCTTGAATATTTTTGGTATTCGCTGCAAGCTTAACCTCTCCATGGCGTATGTTCATTTTAAGGGTTACAGACTTGGGCATTTTTATTTTTATATGTTTTTTTACTTTTATTTTAGAATTAACACCCTTCGCATTAGACGACTGGTAATATACATTTGGCATCGTGTAATAGCCAAACGATATCGCGTCACTCAGTATAGTATCTGTTCTTCTACCTGCAAATTGCTGCTTTTTATATTCCGATTTTTCTTTTAACTCCTCAAGCATTGCTCCTCGCTTTTCTTTATACGCTGCCCTACGCTCTTCTAAATACTCTTTTCTTTCTTCTAATTCACCAAAACGTTCAGCTCGTGCAGCAGTTAATTTTGCCCTGCGCTCTTCATACGCTTTCTCTCTGGTGCTCATCATTTCAAGTCTTATTTTTTCTGCTTTCTGATGCTCTGCTTCCACCTTTTTTTCTAATTCGCTAAATGCTTTCCTATCTTTTTCAGAAAAACCTGCATCAAATGCTGTTTGCCATTTTTTCATATAAACGTCACCGTCTTTCTTAAACGCTTCTAAATCAAATTCTGGAACATTTATTCTAGGAATTTCAGGAAATTCAAGAGAATCTAACATAAGCGCTAAATGCTCTATTTCTGGCAGCTCACCTATCTCTGGTAATTCAAATTCATTAGCATCCCATGAACTTTTAAATGCGCCTGGAGTATGAAGCGCCGTCCAAGAATTCTGTGTTCCCGAAGTAATGGTTATTTGACTACTATTTCCTGCAATATTCAGTTCGTTTTGCTTAAAATAACTTGCCATATCATTATTAGAAGCTCCTTCTATTTCTATTACTACTTCTATTTCTATTTGGTTTTTATCCCACGTCTCAAATTCAATATCGGTATGTGATGTATTGATATTGATTATAGCATTCTCCTTTACATTAAAATTTTCAAGATAGGTTTTAGTCTGCTTTTGAGCGTTCCCAGAAGTTACTATGCATAAGAATATGAATACTAGTTTATATACTGATTGCTGTTTCATTTTTTGATGATTTTAATTCGGTTAACTTGTTCTTTAATTTCTGCAACAACTGTAAACGCAACTGTAAATTTTGTATTAGCGCTGAAATAGTTTGATCATTTGGCCCAATGGCATTTAATTCTTTATTGAGGCCTTGGTACTCTTTATTCAATTCTGCTAATCGTTCCATAAAACCTTCTACCAATCCTTTATTCTCTTTAGATACTTCTAATTTTGCCAACTCTAGGTTGATAGTTGCCAAATAATAGTTCTCTACTTTTTTAAGATCAGGTGATAAATCACCTAAAGAAATCTCTTGAATTTCAGATTTTTCAGCTAACCCCACTACGCTTGGGTTTTCGACCATAATCTCAACCCGATTACTGGCATAGAAATAAACACCTACGCCAATCATGATTAATACCGTGGCTGCAATTTTCATAAAAAATAAAATGGGTACAATTGTCTTTTTAGGCAATTCTTGATCTAAGCGATTAGCAAAACGTTCCTTATGACCAGAATTTAAGCTATAACCCTCCTTTTCAGGTGTTTCTTTAAAAAGGTTTCTAAGATCTTGATTCATATTTATTTTTTATTAAATGTTCTTTTAAATAAGCTTTACCTCTCATTAGTTGTGTTCTACAAGTGGTTTCCTGAATATTCAAAATCTGAGAAATTTCTGAATGATCATATCCTTCCATTAAATAGAGCAGTAGAACATACCTATATTTTTCTGAAATGGTATGAATAGCTGTTCGCACTTCCTCAATGGTTATTGATACTTCTACATCCCAATCGTCATCTTCAACAAGAAGCAATTCATTCTCTTCTATCGAAATATGTGCATTACGCTTAGCCTTTAAAAAATCTATACATTTATGAATAACAATTTTTTTTAGCCATGCACCAAAGGTCACTTCTCCTTTAAACTGATCTATTTTCAAAAATGCTTTAATAAATGATTCCTGCAAAACGTCTTCTGCATCATCACTATTTTGCAAATACCGCATCACGACACAGTACATGCCATCACAGTACTTTTCATAAAGCTTCATTTGCGCTCTACGATCGTTAGCCTTACATTGTTCTATTAGAACTGTTTGGAATTTTAGCACTTTTTCCAAGATGGTTTATAATTGTTGTTACCTTAAAGACGATAGCATTATTAAAGTGTTGCAAAAAAGTTTAAATTTGTTTATAAATTTTTCAGCTTTGATTCAAAATACTATTAAAAATAACAAGATTGAACTTACTGTTCTAGATTTTGGCGCCATTATTCAAAAGATTATTGTAAAAGATAAAAACGGCAATCCTACCAATATGGTCGTTGGTTTTGAACAACCTAAAGACTACTTAGACAATCCTATGTTTTTAGGTGCGTGTATTGGGCGTTATGCAGGAAGAATCTCTAAAGGAGAATTTACTCTTGATAAAAAAATATACCCTATACAAGAAGAAAAAGGTGTTCACCTACATGGTGGTTCCGCAGGTTTTAATAAGAAGTATTTTAAAGTTGATGAAGTTAATCACGGAGGTAATCCATTTATAAAACTTTCATATATAAGTGAACACCTGGAAGAAGGCTATCCTGGTACTTTAAAAGTAAGCGTTACGTATACTTTAGAAGACAATGCTTTAATTGTTACCCATGAAGCCACAACTGATCAAAAAACAGTAGTTAATTTAACAAATCACTCATACTTTAAATTAGACAACACAGCCGAAATAAACCATTACGACTTACAATTAGATTGTACTAAAATTCTAGATACGTATGACAACCTTATCCCTACGGGGAAACTAACTGAAGTTGCGCATACCAAGTATGATTTCTTAGAAAATAAAAAAATAAACACAACACGCCTAGATACTCCTTTTGTAATTGATAAGCGTAAAGAAATTTGCGCATCAGTACATTCTGCAATTTCCGGAATTACTTTAGAAGTAACAACCAACCAAGCTGCAGTAGTCATTTACACGCCAGAAACTACAGGATCTATCTGTTTTGAAACACAAAACTATCCTGATGCTCCTAATCAACCCAATTTCCCGTCGAGTGTTTTAAACAAAGGAGAAAAATATTTTAACCAATCTATATTTAGATTCAAAGCATAAAAAAACCCGAATAATCGGGCTTTATTTTTAGTAAACTGAGTTGTAAATTTTTATTCGTCTAAAAGCAAATTAAGATTTACAGTAATATTATCTCTGGTAGCTTTGCTATAAGGGCAAATTTCATGAGCTGCATTAATTAGCTCTTCTCCTTTTTCTTTATCCACAGTAGGTAAATAAGCATCTAAAGTTGCTTCGATATTAAAACCATCTTCATCTTTACCAAAACCAATAATAGCGGTAACACTAAAATCACCTAAATCATCTACTCCGTTTTCTTTAGCTACAGCTTGCAAGGCACCCGCAAAACAGGTAGAATAGGCTGCAGCGAATAATTGTTCTGGATTTGTATATTTTTCTTCGATAGGATCTTTGCCGTTCGGCATTTTCACATCTAAATCAATTAGTCCGCCTTCCGTAGTTACATGACCAGACCTACCACCTGTATTTGTTGCACTTGATTCGAATATTGTTTTCATTTCAATTTATTTTAATAGTTTAAGACCATAATATACTAATAGAACAATCACTGACGAAAAATGAATTATTAAATTTGTGTGAATGTTTAGTAAAAAGCCTTATTTTTCTATAAAACACCAATTATCTCCTTGAAAAAAAATAAAAAATCAGCTCTAGAAGAAAAAGAGGGAATACATCTTAATGCTATTTCTAATGAAGCTTCTATTGCTAGAATAAAAAACTTTAGAAAAAAACAACCGTCTGTAGCTAGCCTAATTCAAGATATTAATAGCGGAGATAAAATAGCACTAAGTAGAGCTATTACCTTAGTTGAAAGTAAGAATAGAACACATTTAGCACAAGCCAATCAAATAATTGAAGCTTGTATTTCAAATAAAAAAAACACCTTACGAGTAGGTATCACAGGAGTGCCAGGTGTAGGTAAAAGCACATTTATTGAAGCTTTAGGCAAATACCTTACGGGTATAGGTAAAAAAGTAGCTGTTCTGGCAGTAGATCCAACGAGCTCTTTAAGTAGCGGAAGTATTTTAGGAGACAAAACAAGAATGGAGGCTTTGGTTAAAGATGAGAATGCCTTTATAAGACCATCTCCTTCAGGAGATTCTTTAGGAGGCGTTGCAAGAAAAACAAGGGAATCTATTATTTTATGTGAAGCTGCCAACTTTGATGTTATTTTAATTGAAACTGTTGGTGTTGGCCAAAGTGAAACAGCAGTACATGGCATGGTCGATTTTTTTTTATTACTAAAACTTGCTGGAGCCGGAGATGAGTTACAAGGAATAAAAAGAGGCATTATGGAAATGACGGATACTATTGTCATCAATAAAGCCGACGGAAAAAATAAACAAGCAACCAAACTAGCAAGCATAGAATTTACTAGAGCCCTACACTTTTATCCGCCAAAAGAAAATGGCTGGATTCCTATGGTATTGCAATGTTCCGCTTTAGAAAACGAAGGTATTTCTGAAGTCTGGCAAACCATTATAAATTTTAAAAAAGCAACTTTAAATTCGATGTATGAAAAGAGAAAGTATCAAAATAAATTTTGGTTACTTCAAACTATAGAAGACAATCTAAAAATACGATTTTATGAAGATGATGCCATACAAGAACAACTAAAACAACTTACAGTACAGGTTATGAATGCAAAAGTGTCCCCATTTGTTGCTGCAGAGCAATTGTTGGCGATACACCAAAAGGAACTTAAATAAAAAGCATAAATTTGCAGCTTCAATTTAATTACTATGACTGTTTTAACTAACGCGCTTCTTTCTATTGTTGTTCCTTTATATAATGAAGAAGACAATGTTGTTTTACTTACCGAAAAAATCCATGAAAGTCTGGTTGGGTATTCTTATCAGATCATTTACATAGATGATTTCTCTACAGATGCAACACGCATGATGGTTAAAAAAATGAACGATAGCAAAGTTCATTTAATAGAATTAAAGAAAAACTACGGACAAAGTTTAGCCTTGGCCGCAGGAATAGATTATGCAGAAGGAGAATACATTATCACTATGGATGGCGATTTACAGAATGACCCTAGTGATATTCCTCAAATGCTTTCTTATGCGATTGAAGGAGAATATGATTTAATTACTGGTATTCGTCAAAAAAGAAAAGATTCTTTAGTAAAGAAAATCCCTTCTAAAATTGCAAATTTTTTAGTTCGTCGTGTGACTAAATTAGACATAAAGGATAATGGTTGTGCCTTAAAGGTATTTACTAAAGATATTGCAAAAGATCTAAATTTATACGGAGAAATGCATCGCTTTATAACGTTGCTAGCCTATTTAGAAGGCGCACAAATTAAGCAGGTACCTGTAAAACATCATGCAAGACATGCAGGGGTTTCTAAATATGGTTTAGAAAGAGTATTTAAAGTAATTGCAGATATGATGTTGTTATTATTCATTCGTAAATACTTTCAAAGACCTATTCACTTATTCGGAATTTTCGGAGTTTTACTTATGCTTTTAGGTGGCGCAATAAACATCTATCTACTTGTCGTTAAGTTAATGGGTGAAGATATTGGCAATCGTCCATTATTAATTTTTGGATTGATGTTTATATTGGCTGGTATTCAACTATTTACAATAGGTATTGTGATGGAATTACTAATTAGAACCTATTATGAATCACAACAGAAACGACCATACCGAATTAAAAAAATTCTTATAGGTGATAAAGCCCAATAAAAAGCTAGTAACAGCACTTAAAATTATAATTAGTGCTGTTTTACTATACTTTGTTTTTACTAAAATTAATTATACGGATGTTTTTGAAACCTTAAAAAAAACAGATCCATTATACTTAAGTTTAGCTACACTATTCTTTATCATATCTAAGGTTATTTCTGCTTTTAGAGTTAATTTATATTTTCATCAATTAAATGTATTGCTAACCCATAAAAGTAATTTGAAGCTGTATGCATTAGGTATGTTCTACAATCTATTTTTACCTGGTGGTATTGGTGGTGACGCTTACAAAGGGTACATTATTAAAAAGGAGTTCCCTGTAGACACTAAAAAAATTGTATCCGTATTAGTTTTAGATCGTTTAAGCGGTTTATTATTGCTTTTTATATACGCTTGCCTTCTTATTATTTTTCTTAAGGTAAGCTTCTTAAAAAATATTGAAATCTATGCTATTACTGCAATAGTCTTAAGCATTGTAGTTTTCTGGTTTTTAACTAAGAAATTCTTTAATTATGTGCTTTCTATTTTTTGGAAAACATTTGGATATTCTGCTTTAGTGCAATTATCTCAATTAATTAGCGTACTATTTATCTTAAAAGCATTAAACTTTGAAAGTAATACGGTGGCGTATCTTTTTATATTTTTAATATCTTCAATTGTCTCTGTTATCCCTTTAACCATAGGCGGTATAGGAAGTAGAGAACTAACGTTCTTCTATGGTGCTACCCTATTGAATTTAGACGAAAGTACATCCATAAGTATCAGTATGGTGTTTTTCTTAATTACTGCATCCGTATCGTTTATTGGCATTTACTATCACTTTAAAAAACCGAAGTTACAGACGAATCCTTAATTTACGAGGTGAATTAAGTACTTATGTTTGATTACTTTTTTACGAGTAGCCGGATTTAAAAATCTAGCTTGAAGCCTGGTTATTCTAAAATCATCCACCTCATACTGCTGATCCCAATCTAGACCAACATCTCTTAACTGCAGTAATTCATCTCCAGATATATACACCCAAGAATCTTCAATGTCTTCTAGAGCATCTATTTTTGTGATTTGAACGGGTTTCTGATTATAAAAATCTAAAGACCAGGTATGCTCTTCACTCAATTTATAAATTTTATCTACTGGAATGTTATTTTTAGCAACAACTTTAGCCATTGCAGAACCTGCCTGATACGCTAATAAATTAGGATAAAAGTGAAAGTTTAAAACGGAGTTTAACAAAAGAGAAGCTAATGATGCTATTGTTAAGACGCGAATAGCATAAGCCTCTTGCTTCAATGTAAAATAGATGCAAATTACACCTGCAACAGCAAATAAAACATAAGATATAATAGACTCAAATTCAAATACATAAAAACAGAATAATGTAGTTCCAACAAATATGAGTGCAAATATAAAATACTGAATTCCTAAGATAATTTTAATAGTTTTATCTTTTGAATGTACATTTAAGCTATGTAAATATGCTGCGGTAAGTATTGCAAATAGTGGAATTACAATATTTAAATAGTGAGGTAATTTAAATTGAGCAAAACTGATCACTATAAAAATAAATGTAATACCTCCAAGCGTTAAAAATTCGTATTTAGGATTGTATTTAAATTTAAGTTTTATAAATGTTTTTACTTTACAATAATAAGCAAATAACCCTATTAGGGTCCAGGGTAAGAAAACCCATAAAAAAGTGTGAAAAAAGAAGAAATAGTCACTACTATTTTTCCCGATTCCTTCACCACTCATACGTTCAAAACTCTGTTCCCACAGAATAAAAAATATCCCACTTCTATTGCTCTGACCGCGAATTATTTTTTCTGGATGCAGATCAAATTGTAGGTAATACGCATAAAGAATAGGCGTTATTGTAATTGCAAAAACCAAAACACCAATAAGAACGCGCCAATTGATAAACTGTATCCATTTACGCGTGTATGCTAAATGACACAATATAGGAAGCCCTAAAACTACCAATGCAATTTGCCCCTTTGTAGAAAAGGCTATACCTGCTCCAAAAGCTCCTAAAACAATATTTAAAAGGAAATTTTTATTAATATAGCTAGTCAGTTGCCAAAGCGCAAAAATTGTAAAACCGGTTAATACTGCATCTGTTCTAACATCTATTACAGATAAAACTATAGTTTGTGAGGTAAGAAAAATTAAAGCCGCAGTTTTGCCTACATATTCATTATATAATAACCTTCCTAAACCAAAACAACTATAGGCTCCTAAAAATATAGCTAGCATTCCAGGAATACGATAGGCCCAATCGTGGAGCCCAAAAATCTTGAAAGATAACGCAGCAAGCCAATAATGCATATG